>JACMIS010000095.1 GCA_014381035.1 Armatimonadota bacterium | reverse complement strand
TTGCTGGTCATCATCGGCTTGACGAACCTGTATCTGATCCTGCTCGCCCGCGTGAAAGGGGAGGGGACCCCGGACGCCGAACCGTTCCTCGCGCGTCTCGCCGAATCACCCGCCGTTCGTGGGCTGTCGCGCGTCGTGCCGTTCGTGCTCGCCGCGCTCGCTCTTTTCGGCGCGTATCGGTTGGGGGGCGTGATACTGGTCGGGATTCTCGCCGGGATCACCGCGTTCTGTGCGTTGCTGTTCCGCCTGCCGCAGTCCGTTCGCTCCGTTCTCGCGTATGGCGGGATCGTGGTCGCGCTGATCGCGTACCTGTTTCCCCTGTATTGGATGATCGCGACCGCGTTTAAGCCGTTTAATCTCGTCAACCAGAACCCGCCCGCGTTCGTGTTCGCCCCGACCGGCGCCAACTTCGCCGATCTGATGCGCCGCGATACCGCGTCCACGGCGGCGTTCGGCGGGCAACTTGCCGGGTCGCTGTTCATCGCCGTCACCTCGACCGTGCTCGCGGTCGGGATGGGCACCCTCGCCGCCTATGCGTTCTCGCGCTTCCGCATTAAAGCGAAGAATGACGCGCTGTTCTTCATCCTTTCCACGCGGATGCTCCCGGCGGTCGTGGTCACCGTGCCCGTCTTCCTGATGTTCCGTAGTCTCGGCCTACTCAACACGCATGCTGGTCTGATCCTGCTCTACACCACGGTCGGGGTCGCGTTCGCCACCTGGCTGATGAAAGGCTTCACCGACGACGTTCCGCCCGAGTACGAGGAAGCCGCGCTACTCGACCGATACACCCGTTTGCAAGCCTTTACCAAAACCACGCTCCCGCTGATCGTGCCCGGCATGGCGGCGACCGCCGTTTTCTGCTTCCTGAACGCCTGGAATGAGTACGCGTTCGCGCAGTTCCTGTCCACGTCCACGCCGCTCACCGCGCCGCCATCGATCACATCGGTGGTCGGGACTGGTGCTATCGAGTGGAACAAGATCGCCGTCCGCGCCCTGATCTTCGTGACGCCCGCCGCCGTTTTCACGTTCCTGATGCGCAACCATCTCCTCCGTGGGATGACGTTCGGGGCGATCAAAGGGCGGTAGGTTTTTTGTACCCTTCGCGGACTTCGCCGACCGGACGGTGGATCGTTACTTGATACGGTGATAGAAAATAGTGCGGAACCAATGAGGCTAGTACCATGCGTATATTAAGCGGCGCGGCTTGAGCCGTATGCTCTGCTCGCAGGCTTCTATTTATGTGGATAAAACTCGCCCGAAACCGTTTCTGGATCGCGTTCTGCGTGGTCGCAACCGTCGTGATGCTCCTTCGTGACATTCGTCAAAAATACAGCCCTGAGGGACGGTCTCTCGTCAACTTTGCCGCCCAGCAACAAGCGGTCCCCGAACCCGTGATGCGGATGCGTTCCCCAGAACCGATCTATGCGGAAGATGGCAGTGCGACTTTCCCCAACGGTTCGCGGGTGACATTGACTAACAAGGGCAAGTCGAGATCGACATTCGGTGGAAAACCAACACGGACTCTGGCAGTGCACCACGATGTAACCCGCGAGATACCAATTGCGACGCGTCTGCGCCCCGACACCGGCAACTGCACGGAAGGTTCTCTGCCCAGTGTGGAAACGTCGCCGAAGGGAAGTGTGATCAGTGGCGAGTATCAGTTCGAGATTTCCGGCACAAAACCTACTATGAGTTACGCCGCGGCGTGGCTCTCCGAGGCACAAACCGTCGCTGAATACGACGTGGCGTCGCGCAAATGGCTCGCTTCCGGTATAAGGGCTGACCTAATCGTGGAAAATGACAGTGAAAACGGTTCCCCCGAAGACGTTCACATTAGATTGACACTTCCCGAAGACATGCGGTTGGCATTGTACGAAAAGGAGCGTGCATATGCCGTCATCATTGTTGACAAATCGAACCGTGTACATAAATCGTGGCGAGATTCATTGGACGTTATGGACAATTCCCACTATTCGAGCGAGCAGATTAAGTTGGAAGCAAGGTTCGACGGTATCGGGGTAACCGATGTCAAAACTGTGCGGTTCGTCGCCGCGCCATTTCATTGGGTATATTTTCGTGAACCGATGTCGGCGGCGGACAAAAAACTGCAAGCACGGGGAATCTACCCGATTCCCAAAGCCCTCCGCGAACCGCTCCGCCGCATGACTGCGAACGACGGCAGTTCGAGCGACGCGGGCATCGCGCACGACACGGTGATCGTGGAGGCGACGAAGTTTCTTCCGATAGCATCCGCTCGCGCCGTTCGCGACGCCGTGATTGTCGCGGTCGGTCGGCCTGGTTCCGACCCGAAAGTCACGGACGCCGCGACGTTTACTATGTTACTGCCGAGCTACCTGGCGAGTCACAATATTCTCGTTCATGCGTACGATGCGGCGGGCAATACTAATACACACTCCTCAAGTAGCGATCCTATCAAGGGACCGGAAACCGAGTTCTCGATCTGCAAAACGTATACGTTTGACCAGTTCAAGCAGTCCGAAGTAAAGCGCATCGTGATTTCCGTCTGGTGATGCTAACGGCGCTTCGGTTTGCGCCATCGCACGAACGCCGTGTGAATCAGTAGCACGAATCCGCCCGCTCCGCCGACGAGATAGGATGCGTTGTGCGCGAAGTAGTCTGCCATAAATCCGCGCCAATGCGGGGGCGGTATTCGCGAGGCAAACGCGGGAAAGGAGTGACGTGTCGCCGATCCGTCCGGCGAAAGGAAGTAACCGATCACGCCCGCAACGAACGCGAAAACCGCCATCGTGACGAGTAAAAAGGCGACAGGGCGCACGAGATCGCGGGCGGAAACCGGCTTCGCAGTGCCGATGCGGGCGACGATGGAAAGCGGAACGCCGATAAACAGACCCATCCACCACGTCGCGAAAACTCCCCAGAAAAAGCCCTGTTGCGTCGGCGAATTAGGGTCCATTCCGGGCGGCAAAACGTCGGTCGAATGAAAGACGGAAAAGTATTCGATGCAAATCCGCGCCGTGATCTGGTCGTGGCAGACGCCGTACACAATCGCCGCCCCGACACAAAGCAGAACGATTGCAGTCATCGCGCCGAAATCACGAAGGGCATCCCAGACGGCGGTAGCAATTGTTCGCATATTTATTTGTTTGGGAAACTCTTCACAGGGTGCGGGGCATTACAACGATGCTAAAGCGATTCTGCACTGACCTCACCGCCTTCTGTCAGTTCTACAGTGAGCAGGGTGTTCGCAAGAAAGTTTGTCCCGACGAGCGGATTGCCATTAAGTACCAGGACTTCAATATGGCGTGTTTCCCCATCATCGTCCTTCCACGGAATTTCGTAACACGCGCAACGTTGTTGAAATGCGCCCGCGAGGTTAATCAGGCGGTTGTCGAGCGTCGCGTCCGGCAACTCCCGCGCCAAATGTTCCGGTAACGTCAGGTCGCCGTCAAACCCGGTGTCAACGACGAACTCCACGGTGAAGTATTCCCGTTTTCCCGGTAGCGACAGAACGAGACGTGGCAATCCGTTTTTGAAGGTGCCGTACTCTGTCACGACTTGCCCGCCTCCAGTTGACCCGCGAGGAAACGCGCCGCCAGTGAGTAGTTTGGTTCCAAACCGATGTCCATCAGCAACAACTGCCCGCCGGGATAGCGGGCACGAATAGCCCGCCGGGCTTCCGGTGAGTTGCGCCCGGTCGCATAGTCCTCGCTGTCGATGTGGATAGCAACTACCCGCCCATTCTCCGCAGGTTCTAATATCGGTTTCAGCTTACGGTTGTAGATCGCTAAGCCGAGTTGTTCGATTTCGTTCAGCGTGTAAGGATTCTGCGTCACGTTCGGTAACTCCCGGAAACATTATAGCACGGATGAATCACGACTCCGGTTCATAGTTCAGTGCCGGGGACAGCCAACGTTCCATTTCGGAGACGGGCATTTCCTTGCGCTCGGCGTAGTCGGTGACCTGGTCACGCTCGATTTTTCCTACCGCGAAATAGTCGGCGTCCGGGTGGGAGAAGTAGAAACCGGATACCGACGACGCCGGGTTCATCGCGAGACTTTCCGTGAGGGTCATGCCAGTCTGGGCTTCCACGTCTAACAGTTTCCACAGGCGCGTCTTTTCCGTGTGGTCGGGGCACGCCGGGTAGCCGGGCGCGGGACGGATCCCGCGATATTTTTCCGCAATCAGTTCGTCGCGAGTCAGGGATTCGTTCTCGCCATAGCCCCAATCCGCACGGGCACGGGCATGAAGCCATTCCGCGAACGCTTCCGCGAAACGGTCGGCGAGTGCGGACACCATGATCGCGTTGTAATCGTCGTGCTGTTGCTTGAAGCGGAGCGCGATCTCGTCCACGCCGGAACCCGCCGTCACCGCGAACGCGCCGACGTAGTCTGGCAGACCAGTACCGCGCGGCGCGACGAAATCGGCGAGCGAGCGGTTCGGCTCACCCTCACGCTTTTCGGTCTGCTGGCGCAGGTGGCGAAGCGTTGTCAGGACCGTTTCGCGGGAGTCATCGGTGTAGATTTCGGTGTCATCGTCGCCGACCGCGCACGCCGGGAAGAACCCGTAGACGCCTTTGGGCTGAATCCACCGCT
>JACMIS010000721.1 GCA_014381035.1 Armatimonadota bacterium | reverse complement strand
CCCAACCTGACGCCGCTCACTGTTTCCGTGGGAGGCGGAGGGGACCCCAATGTTCGTGTTTTTGACAGTGCCGGGGAAAGCGACCGATTCAGCATCAACGGCACCGATTCGCTTGTTGCCGGGGCTGTCGGCGGCTTTTCTCCTCCCACGGTAACGATCCGGTTCGGAAGCAATGTTTCCGCCTTCGGGACACAGATTCGATTGGTCAGTCTCTTCGGAAACACGGCGCAGAACAACGTCCTATTCGCCCAACTTTTCAACGGCGACACCCCCGTCGGCGATAGTTTTTCTCGCAACCCGTTCCCGACCGGATTTATCGGCGTCGTTTCCGACAATCCCTTCGACCGTATCTCGATCACCACAGGCAACAACAACGGTGCCCCGTACCAGGTGTATGACAACGTTCGGGTTCAGGCGGTCGCCATCGTACCGGAAGCGGGCGCGGCCACCCTGCTTTTATCCACGCTCCCCTGTGCCGGTCTGGTCGCACTGCGCGGCAAAAGACGCAACGGCTAACGCCCGCTGCTAACCCAGCGCGTCCCGGTTGCCCATCCGGGCAATCCGGGGCGCACCGAGCGCGGCATCATCCCACGGTATCTGATAGGGAACACCGGGTAGCAGATCGAAGCAGTTGTCGGAAACCGCCACGTCGCCGTCCGCGTCCAGGCAGACGCCACGGCAAAATACATCACTTCGTAGCGTTAGGGTGCCGCCGTCGAGACGCATCTCGATCACCGGGTCGCGCACCAGCTTGAGTTCGTGAAAACGGGCGAATAACGCGCGGTGTTGTGCGACAATCGCCCCGCTTTCGTCATACAGCACGGCGAAGTACAACCATCCGGGGCGGGCGGACAAGCCGTAGTTTTCTACGTGTGTTTTTCTGTTCGCCGGGATCGTCAGCGACTCGCGTTCGACTTCCACGCGATCCGTGCCGTCCGGGTTGCAAACGGCGAGCAGAGTGCTCCCGACGAAATCGGTCACGGTGTCGTTGACGCCATAAACGGACTGTTGCCCGTTCTCCTCCGGCGCGACGATCACCGACACGGGCGCGAACGCCCGCCGTACTGGGTGAAACGCCAGCTTCTTACGCCGGTAGTAGTCTACGATAGTCCATCCGTGGGTCGCGGACCATGAGTCGTTGAACATCCAGAATATCGCGGCGGACGAGTCCCACATGCGGCGGCGGTAGTTGGTAATGTATTCAGCGATACCCTCCGCCTGTAGCAAGCCGGACACGAACGCGTACCGCTCGTAATCCAGCGCGAGCGGGTCCAGTCCGGTCCATAATCGCACGGTCTGATAGGCGTGACCGAGCGTGCCGGGCGCGGAATCGTTTATCGCGAACGGATTGTCGTGATGCTCCCACGACGGCGAAAGCAGATGCCACTGACCTTCCGGCAAAAAGTCGCGCAGGGTCGCGGGCGTCGAGCACCCGAGTACACCGCCTTCGTTCGGGAATCGGTCGGTGTGTGTCCGGTATTTCCACCAGTCCGCGCCCCCGGCTGACCCGAGCGAAACGGTCCACGGATGCTGATCGCCCTGCGAGGGCTCGCGCGGCGATACGGTGCGGTCCGGCGAGAACGGGGACGAGATCCAGTAGAAAACGTGCGCGGCTTCGGCAGCGGCGATGCGCGGTAGCTCTTTGTGGAACAGGGCATAGTGTGGCGTGAGGCGCTTCGATCTCTGCCAACCCCAGTGCCAGTCGCCTTCCTCGATCTCGTTGTTGCCGCACCAGACAACGAGCGACGGATGGTGCGCCAATTCGCGCATCGTCCAGGTGACCTCGGTTTCGACCTCGGCGACGAACGCCGGGTCGTCGCCGGGGTACTTGGAGCACGCGAAAAGCAGATCGTGCCAGATTAGCATGCCTTTCCGGCCGCAATACTCCAACAGGGCGGAATCCGTATACACGCCGCCGCCCCAAACGCGGAGCATGTTGAAGTTGGCTTCTACGGCGAGATCGACCAGTTCGCGGTACCGCTCCGGCGTCACCGACGCATACAACATATCGGCGGGGACCCGGTTGCCGCCTTTGCAAAATACGGGACGGTCATTGACGCGGAGCGTGAAGTAGTAGCCTTTCTCCGGGTGCGGCGACTGGTCTACTTCCACCTTGCGAAAACCGACCTGAAAGGGACGAACCACAACCGCCTGCGTTTCCGCGTCGAACGCCATAACAACCACGACAGGATAGCAGTACGGTTCCCAGTGCCCGATGGGATACCACAGGCGCAGGTTCGCCACCGGCACCGTGATTGCCTGTTCGGAGTCGCCGGGCGGTAGGGTGACTATATGTGCGTGCCCCGGTCCGTGCGGGTCCTCGCCCGGCAGAACGACGCGCAGGTACAATTCGGCTTCGACCGCCTCCGAACCGGCATTGTGCGCGTATACCGTTGCTGTGACGGTTCCGGTTTGCAGGTCGTCCGAAAGCGAGGCGACGACCTTGATCTGCGCGACCCGCGGCGCGTCACCGTACTCGATACACATGTCGCCGAAAATGCCGACCAACTCCGTAGGGAGGGCGGTGGCATCGATAGGACCGGTGTGCGGAAGTATGTATGACCCGGTCTCGGTTTGTAGCTGTTGGAAGGCGCGTTTGTTCGGGAATCGGTCGGTCAACCGTACTGTGATGTGTCCAAGCAGTTCTGGCAAAAGGGTCGGCCACGGTCCCCCGCCGCCAGAACACAGATCCACGACCTGAGACGATCTGCTTTCGCTCAGTGCAAGTTGTAGACGGGGCAGGATCGGTGCATAGGCACGACCGACGCGGATGGCAACCTCTAGTTAGTCCCTCATGGCATCCCGGATACTGTCAGGAAGCCATTCCTGATCCTCGATTCCATGAGCTGAATCCGTTGCATGTCGTTTTCCTTTCGCACAGTCCATGCCACATAGATCGCCCGGTCAAGGTCGCTGGAAGCCGTAATCGCGTAACACGTCGCAGACTTGCAAACGGTACTCGCT
>JACMIS010000720.1 GCA_014381035.1 Armatimonadota bacterium | reverse complement strand
GCAAAGCGATCCTATGACAGAGCAAAATACCCGCGTCGGTTTTCTGGTCGTGGCAGACCTTGCGGATTTTCGGATCTTCGTGGATAGTTTTTAGGATCGCTCTGCCCCCTGCCCCCTCTCCCTCGGAAGGGGAAGGGGGAGCCAGAGACGGAATCGGGGCGTGATCCGGTTCGTCGAAAAGCGATCCTTGCGGGAGCGAAGGAGGCGATCCAACTTGCTCGGCTTTGGCTCCCTCTCTCCCTTCCGAGGGGGCGGGGAGGGCTTCCCCAACTTCCACGTAGAACACGTCGCCCCCGCCCGTCGCCAGCGCAACCCCGCGTAACTTGGCGTCCAACACTCCGCCCTCGGTCACGTCCAAATGCACCCCGACCCGGTTCGCACGGCGAACCGCATCCATCATCGTTTGAACCGACGCATCGTCGCCCGCTTCCACGGTTTGCCAGTTTGCCGCCACCAACTCGCGCACAGCGACGGGCTTCGACTCGATGCCGCCCGCGTCCGTCGCGAACGGGTCGTAATCGTCGGCATCCAACAGATCGTCCACGGTTTTGACAACGTTGTCGGGCTGGTCGGTTTTAGGCAAGCGGCGGACCAGGGTACGAAATTCCAGTCTCTCAAACAGATCGCGCACCGCCTGCCAATCCGGCTCGACCCGCTCGGCGTCGAGTGCGGGCAGGTCCACATCGGGCAAGGGGACATCGCGCACAATCACGGCGAGCCGTTTGGATAGCGTGATCTGCGCCTCGTTCGCCGCAATTGCCGCCTGGATTCTCGGTGGTTTTATGCTGGCGGCGTTCGCGAACACATTCTCCGCCGTTCCGTATTCTTGCAGGAGTGTCGCCGCCGTCTTCTCGCCGACGCCGGGAACGCCGGGAATGTTATCGCTCGTGTCGCCTTTTAGGGCGCGATAGTCGGCTAACTGGTCGGGCTTCAAGCCGTACCGCTCTTCCACCTTCGCTTCGTCATAGATCACCGTGTCGGTAACCCCTTTCACGGTGGTCATAACGCGAACATGTGAGGTCACGAGTTGCAGGGCGTCCAGATCCCCAGAGACGATAATGACTTCGTACCCCGTTTCCTCGCCTTGTTTGGCGAGGGTTCCGATAATATCGTCCGCCTCGAACCCCGGCGCAGTCACCGTCGGGATGCGGAACGCCTGCACCAGCTCACGGGCGAGGGGAGCCTGTTCAGTCAACTCCGGGGGAGTGGTTTTGCGCGTGCCTTTGTACTCGGCGTACTCGGCGTGTCGGAACGTCTTCCCCATATCCCACGCGCAGAGGATCACGTCCGGTTTCTGATCCTGCAACAGTGTCAGGAGCATCATGGTAAACGAATAGACCGCGTTCGTGTGTTGCCCCGCACTGGTCGTCAAGGCACGCATCGCGAAGAAACCGCGGTAAAGTAGCGAGTTTCCGTCAATCAAAACCAACTTTTTAAGGGCATCCGGCATGGTATTACTATTCCCGTTTCGATAGCGTTGTACCTCCGAACACTACGATCCGAAGCCAGAATTCGGAAAGTTTCATAGACCGATCTTGCTCTGGGAACCCTCCATATGGTTCCGTGACTCCGTGCGTCGCATTCGGATATAATCACCGTGATATGAAACTGAGTATGCGACGAAACACGTTCGGCAACCTGATAATCAGCGTATTCGCTCTGTATTTGCTGTGCTTGTTCGTCAATAGAGAACGGTTTTATCAAGGCGAGACGGCTTCGGTAACTTCGGTCCTGCTTTCCGCTTGCTACCAAACTGCGTTCGCCCTGGGTGGGTTCATTTGTCTGGCACTCATCGGTTTGCAGTATTCGCGGAAATCTTTGCGCTCCCGATCCTTGTAAAGTCTGCCCCAGTCTGCGGTACAATTTTTCTATGGGATCTCCTCCTCAAAGCGAACTGACGATTGAAGAACGCGCTGCCATGGACGCGTGGCTCGCCGCGCATCCCTACGGCGAACAGGACGAAAATGGCATCGATTTGTCGAATATACGGCGTAACCTGCGCTTGACACCGACCGAGCGACTCGCGCGTTTGCAAAGTGCCGCCAACTCGATGATAAGGTTACGCAATGCCATCGCCCGAAATTGATTTCCAAGGCATAGTCCGGCAGCTGACTACGGCGAACATCCGGTTTGTTGTCATCGGTGGTGTCGCTATGAACCTGCATGGCGCGGATAACTTAACGACAGATATGGACATATCGTTTGCCCGCGACCGGGAGAACGCCGTAGCACTGGCGAAACTTCTTTCCGCCCAAAACGCTCGTCCGCGTGGGTTCCCCGCCGATTTGCCATTCGTGATTGATGCGCAGGTGTTTCGTAACAGCACCAACCTGACGCTCGACACCGACTGGGGATCGTTCGACATGCTCGCGGAACCGGATGGCGTGGACGGGTTCGAAGGACTCTGGGATCGTGCCGTGGTAATGGAGGTGGATGAACTCGCCGTGCGCGTCGCGTCCATCCCCGACTTGATCGCCATGAAACGTGCCGCCGACCGACCGAAAGATCGCGAACACATCATGCAATTGGAAGCGTTGCAACGTCTCCAAAGTTCCGCCGCCTGATTGACCACCCTTCTCCTCGTGCGGTACAATGCGAAGGTTTGCCGCGCCGATACGCACTTTCGCGAAACGGCGCGGCTACACATTTTGCAACAATCCCCTTTAGTTAAAGGAACTAACGTATTATGGCTACTCAAAAGCGCGTCTGGCTTTTCCGCGACGGTAACAAATCCTTGCGCGATCTTTTAGGCGGAAAGGGTGCGAACCTTTCCGAAATGATGAACATCGGACTGCCCGTTCCTCCCGGATTCACTGTCACCACCGAAGTTTGTAACGATTACTATGCCGCCGGTCAGCGCATTCCTGATGGCGTCATGGACGAAGTCCGCGCCGCCCTCGCCGACGTGGAACGCGAGCAGGGCAAGAAGCTTGGCGACCCGTCCGCGCCGCTTCTGCTTTCCGTCCGCTCCGGTGCCAAGTTTTCCATGCCCGGAATGATGGATACTGTTTTGAACCTCGGCTTGAACAACGAAACGGTCGAAAGCATGGTCGCGTCCACCGGGAACGCCCGCTTCGTGTACGACTCCTACCGCCGCCTGATCATGATGCTTGCCGATGTCGCGTATTCGCACCAGGCGGAGCACCTTTCCAAGCACGACTTCGAGCACATGTTCCGCGACAAGAAAGCCGCGCTCGGCGTCACCGACGACCTGCAAGTGGACGCCGAACAACTCAAAAACCTGTGCGACGAGTATCTGGCGCACTTTGAGAAGCAGGTCGGCAAGCCGTTCCCGCAGGACGTTTTCGCGCAACTCGAAGACGCCATCACCGCCGTTTTCCGCTCCTGGAACAACGAGCGTGCGTTCATCTACCGCCGCCGCGAGAAGATCCCCGACGAGATCGGAACCGCCGTCAACATCCAGGCGATGGTGTTCGGTAACATGGGCGACGACTGCGGTACCGGCGTGGCGTTCACGCGCAACCCGTCCACGGGCGAGAACAAAGTCTTCGGCGAGTATTTGATCAATGCACAGGGCGAGGACGTAGTTGCCGGTGT
>JACMIS010000719.1 GCA_014381035.1 Armatimonadota bacterium | reverse complement strand
GGCGGCACGCGAACCGCTGACCGACTTCACCGTGAATGCGAACGGCACGCTGGTAATGCTCGAAGCGACACGTAAGCACGCACCCGACTCCGTCATCCTGTTCACGTCCACCAACAAAGTGTACGGCGACACGCCGAATAACCTGCCGCTGATCGAGACTGAAACGCGCTGGGAATGCGACCCGTCCCACCCGTTCGCGGAACACGGCATCGACGAGACGATGAGCATCGACCAGAGCAAGCACAGTTTATTTGGGGCGAGCAAAGTCGCCGCCGACGTTCTGGCGCAGGAATACGGACGCTACTTCGGGATGAAAACCGGGACGTTCCGGGGCGGTTGTCTGACCGGTCCGGCACACAGTGGCGCAGAACTCCACGGATTTTTAGCGTATCTGATCAAATGTATCGTCACCGGGAAGCCGTACACGATCTTCGGCTACAAAGGCAAACAGGTCCGCGACAACATCCATTCCTACGATCTGGTGAACGCGTTCTGGCATTTCTTCGAGAATCCGAAGCCTGGCGCGGTGTATAATATGGGCGGCTCACGTCACTGCAATGTTTCGATGCTGGAAGCGATCTCGCTTGTCGAGGAGATGACCGGCAACAAACTTACCTACACCCTCTCCGATGACAACCGGGCGGGGGATCATATCTGGTACGTGTCCGATGTCCGCAAATTCCAGAAAGACTTCCCCGGTTGGGCGTACACCTACGACCTGAAGCGGACACTCGCGGAAATGGTCGCGGCGACCCAGGAAAGGAACAGCGTGAAATGACGAATAGCACGACACAGACGGTTTCCGAGTTTCAACCGGAAAGTGATTCGGTTCTGTCCATCGTAATCCCCGCCCATAACGAGGAAGGCTGTATCGCGTCCACCGTGGAGGCACTCCACGCGAAACTGACCGCGGAAAAGATTGCGCACGAGATCCTGGTCATCAACGATAACAGCAAGGACACGACCGAGGCGATCCTGATCGAGTTGCAGAAAACGATCCCGTCGCTACGCTATATCAATAACCGACCGCCGAACGGGTTCGGATTCGCCGTCCGTGCCGGGCTGTCGAGTTTCAAGGGCGACGTGGTCGCGGTGTACATGGCGGACGCGTCGGACCGCCCCGAGGACCTGGTTCAATACTGGCGCACCCTCTGGGATAAGAATGTCGACTGCGTCTTCGGCAACCGCTGGGGTAAGGGGGCGCAGGTCGTCGATTACCCGCAGCATAAACTGTTCATCAACCGCGTGGCGAACGTTTTTATCGCGACGATGATGGGGACCCGGTATTACGATACGACGAACGCGTTCAAGATGTACCGCCGCCATGTGATCGAGGGCATCCAACCGCTCCTTTCGCACCACTTCAATCTGACCATCGAACTGCCGTTGAAATCGCTCGTGCGCGGTTACTCGTATGCCGTGGTGCCGAACGACTGGATCAACCGCAAGACCGGCGTTTCGAAACTCAAGATTCAAGAGATGGGTTCACGCTACCTTTTCATTCTGCTATACTGCCTGCTGGAAAAGTTGCTGTCGCGCGGCGACTACCACCGGTTTAAGTACGAGAAGCAACTGGAAGCGGCGCGGGCGTTCGAGGAAAGCACTGCG
>JACMIS010000718.1 GCA_014381035.1 Armatimonadota bacterium | reverse complement strand
TGTAGTGGGAGCGGTGGGACTTAGTGTGCCTGCCGCTTTTTTCTTTATAAGGATCTTATTGCAAATTAATTGCTATTTTGTAGGTTCGTTTCCCCGATGGTGTAAAAGGAACCGGTGACGACGACGTAGTGTGAACCATCGTTCTCTTTGAGTGCCAAATCGGTTGCCACCTTCAATGCCTCCTCGACCGATTTCGTCCGCACGACGGGTAGTTGTAGTGCGCGGGCGGCATCCGCTATCTCCGACGCCGGTTTGGGACGGAATGTGGGCGCGGTGGCGATGACCCGTCGTGTCAGGGGGGCAAGTTCCGCCAGAAATGGGTTTGCCTCATGCGACTTGCTCATCCCAACGACCAGTGTCGCCTTCTTCCCCGCGCCAAACTCCTTGAGCAGTGCCTGCGCTAAAACATGTGCGGCGTCCACATTGTGCGCGACATCCAGAACGATAGTCGGGCGAGAAATGACGCCCTGCTCAAAACGCCCCGGTAGTATTTCGAATCGCCCCGGCAACGTCGCTTGATGCAAGCCTTGCCGGAGGACCCCCTCGGGAATATTCGCGACACCGGAATGGTGCAGGGTTCGTAGCGCGGCGGCGGCACAGGCGGCGTTGCGGAGTTGAAACTCGCCATGCAAGGACAGATCGAACGGGCGGATTTCTTCCGCTTCCGCCTCGCCGATGGTAATCAGTGGTACCCCTTCGGATTGCGCCCGCTCACGAATCACACGGAGTGGTTCCGCCTCCTGTACAGCGGTTACACACGCTCCGGAACCGCGTTTGATGATGCCCGCCTTTTCGCCCGCGATCCCTGCCAACGTCTCGCCCAGGAGGTGCTGATGGTCCCAACCGATAGACGTTATCACCGATACCAGCGGAGCGGGAATGACGTTCGTGGAGTCCAGTCGCCCGCCGATACCGACTTCGACCACCGCAAAGTCTACCTGTTGTTGCGCGAACCAGCGAAAAGCAACGGCTGTTTTCATTTCGAACTCGGTGACCTGTCCGTATTCGGTTGCGGCGAGCGACTCGACATGCGGACGTATCGCGTTCACCTGGGCGATAAGTTCATCGGGGGGGATCAGTTCGTTGTTTATCTGCCATCGCTCGCGCACATCCCAGACGAACGGCGAAAGATACGCCCCGACGCGGTACCCGGCTTCCCGGAGCACGGACGCCAGAAACGTAACGGTCGAGCCTTTGCCGTTGGTACCGGCGACATGCAGACAGCGCAGTTTCTCGTGGGGATCCCCGAGGCGCGAGAGCAAGGCACGAAAGCGGTCGCGGTCGGTACGCGGCACAAACTCACGCAGGCTACCGAAGTAAGCGATCACATCATCAAAAGCGGAGGAGACAATCACGCTTTGGATAGTACCACGCTGGGTTATTGGGTGGTTGGGTGATTTGGCTGTAGGGGTTTTCGTTAAGGTGCGATACGCGGCACGAGCAACCTAACACCCAGATCACCCGATAACCTAACGCCCGATCCCCCGCACGTATTCATTCATCATGATTGCCGCGCTGACGGCGACATTGAACGATTTCGTGACGCCGAACATGGGTATGTGCATCAGGCGGTGGCACCGGGCGACCAACGCTTCGGGCAAGCCGTCTTCCTCGTGACCGAAACAGAGCAACGTTTTCTTGTCGTAGTCGAACGTGCTATCCCAGACGCTGACCGATTTGCCGGGAATCAGGTCGCAACCGATGACTTCGTCGTATTCCCCTAAAACCGGCTCTATCTCCTCAATAAATTTCAGGTGCTTGATGATCGAATACGCATACGTGCCGACCGAGGGAACGCGGTTGAATCGCTTATGTCCGTAAAGAATGATATCCTGCCCCAGAAAGCCGGCGTGGGTTCGAACGGCATTGCCGATATTGACATCGTGCTTCAGGTTGCACAGCAGGATCGAGAAATTATGCCGTTTGGTTTCCAAGTCTTTCAGAATGGCGTCATCGGTCAGCCATTTGTACTGATCAATTACATTGCGGGGTTTATCGAAATCGGAGATGGTGGTCAGTTTAGGTTCGGACATAGGAGTGCATCGTAGTTTATCCAAGTTTCTGTTTTCGCGCACGTTTACCGTGTTTCGCCTAAAATAATCGCTACCGTCTGTCCCCAACTTTCGGAGACAGCTTTCGCCCAGATCTCGGCGAAGTGTGTCTCGCCCAACTCCTGGCGTGCTTGCTCAATCTGGCTCTCGTGAATGGTTTTCTGAGGCGGGGAGTGTGGAACGCCGATTCGTTCGCGCATTGCATGCACACCCCCCAATAAAAGCACCGCATCCTCCGTTTTTCCCTGACCCAGGAAGGAAGACGCCGTGCCCTCCATCGCCCACATCAGACCCGACTGATGGTTCATTTCGCGGAAGATTGCCAAACTTTCTTTGTATAACGCCTCCGCCGCCGGATAATCGTCCTGATGGCACGCTACGAATCCCATATTCAGAAGTGACGTCGCCAACTCGGCCGAAACGCGTTTCCCCCGCGGTTGCGGCGGCCCATGTGGATAGGGGATTAGGAGCGGGCCCACAGGGCGAATATTAGGCGGCGGAGGCGGGATACAAAAAAACTT
>JACMIS010000717.1 GCA_014381035.1 Armatimonadota bacterium | reverse complement strand
GATCCCGATGCCGACGTTTTCGACTTTTCTGCCGCGAGAAAGCATGCGGCAAGACCCGAACAGTGCTGCGATCTGTTTGTTGTAACCATTACCGGACCCTCCAATGAAAATCGCCATCATCTCCCCCAACAAGCAGCATCTCCAGGAGATGGGCAAGGTGCTCGAGGCCCACTCGCACACCGTGAACATGGTCGACGGCGGCAAAAGCAAGATGCGCCAAGTGGCGGAGCAGGAGCAGCCCGACCTCATGCTGGTGGATGGCATGTGCTGCGATCCCAATGAACTGACATTGGTCGAACACATCACCCTCCACCACCCCAAAGTGGCCGTAATTCTGCTGTGCGCCACCCAGACACCCGAGTTTTTGATCAATTCCATAAATGGCTTGCGTGTAACCGGCAAGACAACTCAGGATCGGAGAATGTTGGAGAATATCGTGGACATCGCTCTTTCCGTACTGGATTGAGCGATAAACAATAGGCAAGCGGCATAAGAAGCCGTTATTTTTTACTTGTTTCCGGAACGTTTGTTCCAGAAACATCAACAACAAAGGAAAACAACCATGGGAATATTGAACGGAAAAACGGCTCTCGTGACAGGAGCCAGTCGGGGACTCGGGCGGGCGATTTCGCTCCGCTTCGCGGCGGAAGGCGCACTCGTCGCGGTGCATTACGGCAGGAGCGAGAACGAGGCGAACGCGGTCGTTTCCGAGATCGAGGCGGCGGGCGGCAAGGCGTTCGTGGTACAGGCGGACATCGCGAGTGTCGCTTCCATCGAAGCACTGTTCACCCGACTGGACGGCGAACTGACACGGCGTACCGGGTCCAACCAGTTCGACATTCTGGTCAACAACGCCGGGGTCGCAGAGATGATCCCATTCGAGGAAACCACCGAGGAACAGTTCGACTACCATTTCGACATCAACGTCAAGGGGATGTTTTTCACGACGCAGAAGGCACTCCCCCGGCTACGCGACAACGGGCGCATCATCAACCTGTCCAGTGTTGTGTCGCAGTTCGCGTTCCCTCCCGTCGTCGCATACGCTTCTACGAAAGGCGCGGTGAATGCGTTCACGTTGCAGATTGCCGCAATCGCCGCGGAACGCGGCATCACAGTGAACACGCTCGCCCCCGGCGCGATTGAAACGGATATGAACCCCTGGCTGCAAAGCGCCGAAGGACAGCAGATGGCACTCGGCATGCAAGCCCTGAAGCGCGTCGGCAAGGCAACCGATGTTTCCAACGCCGCGTTGCTGATAGCCAGCGACGATTCGGCATGGATGACGGCGAACTTCGTCAACGTCAGCGGCGGCACGAAACTGTAAGCACCGGCACGCTTCGAACGTCCGCCTTGCACGCTGACGAACGCGTCGCCGCCCCCTACGAGCTATGCCCGGCGCCGAAACAGCTTGGGGGCGGTGGCGTTATCGCCAGGTGATGCGGCTGTCGGGGTGATACCGGGTGCTGCCCAGATTATCGATCACCGGGATGCCCTTCCCGCCCGACGCGGGGGCGATCAGAACTATACCATGAGTCGCCGGGGGGCGCTGCCGCCAGCGCGATGTGTTCCCCATCGGGCGACCAGGCAGGGGTGGTTTCAGTGAGCGTCGAGTTGGTGAGTTGGCGAAGCCTGGTTCCGTCCAGATTCATCACAAAGATGCGCTGGTTTTCTGCGAATGCGATTTTTCTGCCGTCGGGGCTAACCGCGGGAAATTCGGGTGCAGAGAGGTTCGGATCAATGCGCTTCAGGTTCTTCCACCCCCGTCTGACAGGTAGAGGCCGGGCTTGCCCAGACCTTCCACGACCAGCCTCCCATCCGGGGTCCAGGCGGGGCGTCGGGTTTCTTGCGGATGGACGCCACCGTATTGCCGCCCGCTGTAGTGATAACCAGCGTCCCGACCCGGTCTATGTAGGCGACCTCGCCCCTCGCGTTCACGGTCGGGTTCTGACCATCCGTCCGGGAGGTCACCCGGCCTGTTGCCAGGTCCCAGTCCATGACCTTTTGAACCGAAAGCCGCTCATAGAATGTCAGAGCGCCGTACAGTGCCGTTCGGGAAGTCCCCGCCGTACCCGCCGCACCGACCACCAGTGTGACCGGCTTATACGTGAACGAGAGCCGCCAGTGCCGGGGATCATCGATCGGGCGCGAAAACCGGGTGATGTGCACCCGGTAATGCTTCCGGTCCGCGTCGCCGCGCACTAGCAAGTGGCGTCCCTCGCTGATTTCGAACACGTCGTCGCCGAAGCGGTTCACGTCGCCGACGGTGAGCTTCGAGAGATCCGGCAGTGTTTTGAATGAGGCGACCCGCTCCGCCGTAACCATGCCGAAGTTTTGCGCAGTCTCAGGTTCGGGGACGTTGTAGGTGCGCCCGCTGGAATCCGTCCGTACGCCGCCGCAGCCCGACTGATGCGGCAGGTATTTGAAGGCCATACCGGACTCGGAAACCTTGCGGGTGACCGCGCCGGTGGCGAAGTTGACCCCCTCGCCGACGCGCAACGTCACCGCGCGTTGCGCCTGGGCCTGCGCGGCG
>JACMIS010000716.1 GCA_014381035.1 Armatimonadota bacterium | reverse complement strand
GCTCGGTGATGACCCAGTCGTCGTAAAAGCCCGTCAAAAGCGGTTCCGGGAAAAACGAGACGATCCGTTGTCCCGCCGCGACCTGAGCGTCCCTCGGACTCCCCGATGGGTCCGAGAGGACACGCAAAGCGCGCTCTACCTCGGCGACGTCGGTAGCGACAGCCCCGGTGACGAGTTGAACCTGCTCGTGCCCTTGAGAACGGATCACACTGCCGGAAGAAACACCCGGCGGTTCTAACTGGTGCCGGAGCGAGGTCAGGGCGACGCGCAAACGGGCACGGCTCGTCTGCGGTGGATCATCGGGCCAGAGTAGATCGCACAGCACTTCCCGCGTGTGTCGTTGATCGGCGTGGAACGCCAGGAACGCCAGAAGCGTCCCAGTTTTTCGGGTGCTAAAGCGAAAGAACTCTTCTTCGCCACGACTGACTCGGAGACTGCCGAACAGTCGTATGTGCCATATATCCATTGCCTGTGTTACGCTTCGCCCGGTATCCATCAATATCCTCTTTAATACTGCGATGAAATGTCAGTGTAAAGAGGATATTGACAACCGATGCCGCGATCACAAACCGCATCACGGAAAGATTCGTGCGATAGGTATGCTTGTGAGTTCTCTTACCCGACGCCTTGCGCCTTTTGCAGGGCTTTTCCTTCGTTGGGGAGACTGGGTGCCACCATCATCTCGGCTTGCTGCATTTCTTTGAGGTTGTGTGCGCCGAGCGAACCCATTGAAAGGCGGAGCGCGCCCATCAGGTTCATCGTGCCGTCGTCCTTGTGCGCGGGTCCGAACAGGATCTCCTGTAGCGTCCCCGAGGTGCCGACTTTGATCCGGGTGCCGCGCGGCAGGTCTGCCGACGAAGTCGCCATCCCCCAGGAGTAGCCGGGTGCCGGTGCTTCCGCCGCCGCCGCGATGGTCGAACCGAGCATGACGGCGTCCGCGCCCGCCGCGATGGCTTTCGCGATGTCGCCGCCGCTCTTCATGCCGCCGTCGGTGATGATCGGAACGTATCGCCCGGTCGCCGCATGGTAGTCGTCCCGCGCCGCCGCGCAGTCTGCCGTCGCGGTGATCTGCGGAACACCGATACCGAGCACCTTGCGCGATGTGCAGATTTGCCCCGGTCCGACGCCGACAAGGACGCCCGCCGCGCCCGCTTCCATCAACTCTTTCGTCGCCGCGTAACCGACTGTGTTCCCGACAATCACCGGGATCGGCGACTCCTTGATAAACCCGGCGACATCGAACGCCGCGATATGGGACGATTCGAAACGTACCGACCCCACCGTACTCTGGATAAAGAAAAGGTCCGCACCCGCCTCTACCGCCGCCATTCCGGCAGCTTTCGCAGTATGGGGAGCCGCCGAAACCGCAGCGATCCCGCCCAACGCTTTGATTTCGCGCACACGCCGGGCGATCAATTCCGGCTTCACGGCTTCTTTCGCATATAAATCCTGAATAAATTGAATCACACCGTCCGGGGGGGCGTCCGCGATGGCTTGCAGCACGGCTTCGGCGTCTTCGTAGCGTGTTTGTATGCCGTCTAAATTCAACACCGCGAGACCGCCTAATGTACTCATTCGGGCGGCAAGTTTGGGGTTTACCGCGCCGTCCAATGCCGCCGCTAAAAGGGGAATATCAAATCGTATACCGCCGAGCGTCCAGGAAATATCGACGTCACGCGGGTCAATCACCAGCGGACCGGGAACCAATGCCACTTCATCAAAACCATAGGCGCGACGCACTTTTTTATTGCCGCCAACTGTTGTATCCAAAATGAAAAATC
>JACMIS010000715.1 GCA_014381035.1 Armatimonadota bacterium | reverse complement strand
TCTGCGCAACATCGGCGGCATGAAGTAGCGATTTCGACGGAACACAGCCAGTCCACAAACATTCGCCGCCGATTCGGTCTCTTTCGACCAGGGCGACCCGCGCCCCGACCGCACCTGCGACATTCCCGGCGACGATGCCCGCGCTACCGCCGCCGAGGATCACCAGGTCGTAGTCATACCGATTTCGTTTAGCCATGAACACGAATGTACCTGAAAGAAGAAAGAAGTGAGAAGAACAGTTTGACACCACTAATCAGTGGTGATAATATATTTGCGCGAAACACCGGACTCACCACTATGGATTTAACGGATTACCTCAGCGATCTGGGGATGAACAGTTACGAGGCAGCGGCATATCTCGCCCTGATCTCGCGGGATGGGCTGACCCCCACCGAACTAGCACCGATGGCGAAAATTCCCCGCCAGCGCGTTTACGATATTCTAGACGCCTTATCGACGAAGGGATTTTGCTCGATCCGAGACGGTTCCCCCAAGACATATTTCGCGGTGCCGCCAGACGTTGCCCTGGAAAAGTTTCGTCAACAGCGGGCAGAGGCGATGGAGCGCGAGCGCGAGCGACTCGCCCGCCAATCGGAAGTGCTACTGACTCAGTTACTCCCTATTTGGGAGACGGGACGCGACCAGAAAAATCCGCTCCGCTATATCGAGACGCTGACCGACCCGAACCGGATCGCGGCGCAGGCGTTGTCGCTGGCTCGCGGGGCGACCCGGAGCGTGAATTCCTGCATCCGGTTGCCGTTGATACTCACGCCGGAGCAGAACTGGCGATTTCTCCGTGAGCCGCTGGAGCGTGGGATCGTCTACCGCGCCATTTATGAGAAATCCGCGCGGCAGAGCCCGCAACTCAGCGAGTGGATGACCGCCTTCCGCGAATACGGTCAGGAGATCCGGTTGGTGGAGCATTTGCCGATCAAAATGCAGGCTTTCGACGACGAAGCGACGATGCTATCGTTGCAGGACCCGGTGGGCGGCGCACCGAGTTTTACCGCGATCACTATTCGCCATCCGGGAACGGTGGCTTTTTTGAACATGGCTTTCGAGCAGTTGTGGCAGACGGGAGAACCTTACGATGGATGACACGGTGCGGTTTGTCCGGGGTGTCCGCCCTGGCTACATCGGCGGGATCGCGCGGATGCACGCGGAGTATTACGCCGACGTTTGGGGCAGCGGGGTGGCGTTCGAGGCGTTGATGGCGAAAGAGATCATCGCTTGGTGGGAGCGTTACGACGAGCAACGTGATCTGTTGTTGACGGTGCATATCGGAGGCGTTTTGGCGGGATCGGTCGCGGTAGACGGTTCACAGGACGAGCGTCCCGGCTGGGCACGGCTCCGCTGGTTTCTGCTCGACCCACGATTCCAGGGGCGCGGCATCGGCAAATCATTGATCCGGGACGCGCTCGCTTTTTGTGATGCCCCCCAGTTTTCCGGCACCTATTTGTGGACTGTGGAAGGGTTACCGCAATCGCTACGCTTATATGAGCAGAACGGGTTTCGGGTCGTCGGGCGAGAAAGCGACGACCGCTACAGTGTTCCGCACGTCAACCTGTGGATGGAACGCTGCAGGCAACGGGAAGGAAAAGTATAGTTCATGGACAGCGAAAGAAAATGCGTGATCGCCGTCGCGGACGATCTGCCGGTAGGGTTGATCCTCAACGCGGTTGCGGTACTCTCGGTCGCCATCGGTCACCGGGTTGAGGGCATCACCGGCGGCGACGTTCGTGACGCTTCCGGGCAAATCCACGTCGGCATCGTCAATATCCCGATCCCGATTCTCAAGGCAACCGCGTCGGAGGTAAAAGCCATCCGCGCAAAGGCGTCGACGGACCTACTTGTGGTTGGAATGACAGAGACCGCCCAGTCCGCCCGTGTTTACGAGGAGTACGCGACACAGATGGCGGAATCAACGGAGGAGGATTTGGTTTATCGTGCCGTCGCGCTCTGCGGCGACAAGAAAGCGATCAACAAACTCACCGGCAACCTCGCACTGTACCGCTAAGGTGCGGGGGGCATTTCCAACAGTTCGCGGCGGAGCAGGTCCAGTGCGGCTTGCGTTGCGCGGTAGCGAATGTCGGCGCGTACCCCGCTGAACCGGCACTCGATGCTGATTGTCTTGTCCGGTGTGGCGAGTCCGATATGCACCAGACCGACCGGTTTTGCGTCCGTGCCGCCGCCCGGCCCGGCGACGCCCGTGGTCGAAAGCCCATAGTCCGCCGCCGCGAGCTCGCGCACCCGCCCCGCCATCGCTTTCGCCACTTCCGGCGAAACTGCGCCCACGCCGCCGATCACCGCCCGTGGAATCTGAAGCAGGGAAATCTTCGCGTCATTCGCATACGTCACCAGACCGACCCCGAACACCGCCGACGACCCGGAAACGTTGGTGATCCGCCCCGCCAGCAGTCCGCCGGTGCAGGATTCTGCCACCGCCACCGTTTTCTGGTGCGCTTGCAGAAGGGCAACTACCGCTTCTTCGAGAGTCGTGTCGTCCTCACCGTACACCTCGTTACCCAAACGTTCGCGGATGATCGCTGCCCGTTCGGCGTTGAGTGCGTCTGCGTCTGCGTCGGTGCTTGCCCGCGACGTCACCCGCAGATGCACCTCGGCGATTTTCGCATACGGCGCGACGGTCGGGTTGGCATCGTTCATCAGGTCTGCGATCTTCTCCTCCGCCGTGGATTCGCCCATTCCGACGACGCGCAGAGTGCGGGACCGGATCACGGTCCGCTCGACCCCGGCACGCTCGGTCAGGAGCGGCGCGACCTCGGCGTCGAACATCGGCTCCAATTCGTTCGGCGGACCCGGTAGCGCGACCACGATCTTGCCGCCTTTTTCCAGAAACAATCCCGGCGCGGTGCCGTTCGCGTTCGGCAGGGGGATCGCGCCCGTCGGCACATCGGCTTGCCGCAGAATCGTCTCGCCCATCGGGTAATTCTTCGACGCGAACCAGTCGGTCAGATGCGCTGTAAGCGTCGGGTCGCGCACGAGCGGGGAGTCGGTCGCCGCCGCCATAATGTCGCGCGTCAGATCGTCCATCGTCGGACCCAGACCGCCGATAAGAAGTACGACATCGGCGCGGGATAACGCCTGCAAAACGGTTGCGAGCGCACGTTCGTAGTTATCGCCGACCGTGGTGCGATGATACACGCCGATCCCGAGTCCGGACAAGCGGCGCGACAGGAACGGCGAGTCGGTGTCAATGATCTGCCCGAGCAACAGTTCGGTGCCAATAGAGACGATTTCAGCGGAAAGCATACCAGAATTGTACCCGGCGGGGTTCGGTTTTTCGGCGAAGCGACGTTGGCGGTATAATCGAACCAATACCGGACGCAAACCGTCTCGGCAAATTACGAACGGTCGCCGTGCGAGCGGATTCTGTCTCGTCAACCCGTTCCCCGGCAATCGAAATTGCGGGCTACGTGGCTTCGCCGGACATGCTCCGCACGCAATCACCAGCGTCCCGCAGGGACGACTCGCCGAAGGCGTCCAGGCGGGTGATTCATCACCCGAACTAAAACGGCGGGGTTTTCAAACCCCGAACCGCGTATCATCCATGGCACGTGATCGCGGATAATCCATCGCCCGCACAAAACCAAACCCATCATGTACATCAC
>JACMIS010000714.1 GCA_014381035.1 Armatimonadota bacterium | reverse complement strand
CGTGGGAGCGGTGCGAACCGAAAATATGATCGTCCACGCCGAGCAGAAACGCCTGCCCCACCGCGGACGCTTCCTGCCCGATGGAAAGGTGCGCGGGTCCGCGGTGGTCGTAGGGGAGACCCTTGTACCCGCGCTGCGTTTTCACTTCGTGGAGCATCGTCTCGAACGCGCGGATGACCGCCATATCACGGTAAATGCGAATCAGGTCCTCGGCGGCGAAGCGGTCCAATTCGTCCGCCATCGTTTTCGCGTACTGGTTGACCGGGATCGGGGAAAAGGCGACTTCTCCAGCGCGGCGCACTTCGTCGGGGCGGATCATGAGGGCTTTGGGCATGGGTGTACTTTCGTTGCGGCGTCAGGGTTACGCCCACAGGATAACACACCCAAACGCGCCCAGTCAAGCCAAAACGAAAACAAACGAAAGTCCGGAAAGGAATCTCATTGGTCGGATACGGGGGATTCTGTTCCCCGAACACACCAAAATATCGTCCCGTGCTGGTATACAGGGTGTTCGCGCGCGTCATGTATAATGTGATGAAGGAGTATCTGACCATGCCGACGATGAACCTGCCTATAAACCTAACCGACGACGCCTACCGCTACGCCGCGACTCTCCCTATCGCCGAGCGCCTGCGTATGGTAAGCATCGCCTCCTCTATTGCGTTCGCCACCGCCGCAAGTTATGACGGCGACGGAGCAAATCTTCCCGGACTTACCCCCGAGGATCTCGCCGACATAGCCGAAGGAATAGCGGACAGCGACGCCGGACGCCACCGCGATGGTGATGTCGCTAGCGCCGCTCTGCGCGCACAAATGGGTTGGTCACGTGAGTGAACAAGACAGCGAAATCGTCCCGCTTGCGCTTTCTTATACTGCGAAAGCCGAAAGCAACTGGCTGACAACGGTTGAATGGCTCCGCGAACATTCCGAGGATGCCGCGAAACGTTTCGCGGACCGGTTGGATGAAACGCTGGACGATTTGCGGCGAATTTATGGCGTGCAAGTTGCCGCCGGGGAAATGCCGTCACCGCTCCCTGATGAAGGCGCGTCTTTGCAATTTGCCCGCCCGGTTTTTCAGGAACGGTTCCGCACCGGCAAGACGCGACAGAGGCGTAGTAGCTCCGGTGAGTATCGCATCTTTTACATTCTTCTGGACGAAAACCGGGACGGAAAAATAGACACGCTTCGGGTGTATGCGGTTCGTCATGCCGCCGCCCTTCCTTATCCACATTTCGACGGCGACTGATCTGTCACCTGCTCAAATTTTAATCCGCCGCGAGTACGCCGTAGGACACCGATCGCAGTTTGCCCGCCGTTCGCCACGCGCGGATCGCGGATTCGACGGCTTCGGGCGTGCCGATCAGGCGGTACACCGGCTCGCGTCCCGGTGAGGGGAGCGGGAAAACGGCGGCCTCGGTGAGTGGCAGACCGGCGTCCGGGGCGACGCGCACTAAGGCGACGGCTTGCACCAGTTCGGGCGGCACTTCGCGGACGGATAGCACGCGGTTCAGGCGGGCGAGTGTGGCACGGAGCACCTCTTTTCGGCGCGGGGTAGAGCAGAAGTGGAGCGTGATCGTGGCGCGTCCATCGGGGTCGAGCGAGCCGTCACAGCCGACGGTCGCGGAAAGGGAAACGCCGCGATGGGCGAACGTCGCCCCGATGATCTCCAGCGTCCCCGGTCGGTCGGCGACTTTCACGACAAAGGTGTAGCGTTCGGTTTGTGTGAGCGCGGGTACCGGGGCGTCGGCGGCGGCGTTTGTGGTCGGTTCGTCTATAACCTCAGCCATGTGTTCACCTTCGCTTTCGTGACGCGGGCGATGGACTGTACCCGCGCTTCTTCGTCCGGCGTCAGCGGCAGTTCCACGACGCGCCGTATCCCGCCCGCCGAGGCGATCACCGGCACGCCGAACGGGACCGCCGGAAGCCCGTGGAATTCGCCGTCGTGTAAAAGCACCTGCCCCGCTAAAAACACGTCGTCGCCCGCTAAGAGCCGTTCGACCAGACTGACCGTGGCGTTCGCGGTCGCCCGCACGGTCTTGGAGCCGGAATAGTGCGTGATGAACGGGCGCACGACGACGCGTACGTCGGGCGGCAACCGGTCGGCTTCGGCGAACGCTTCGGCGACGTTCCCGGTCTGGACCATCGCGAGCAGGCGGGCGGTTTCGGCGCGAGCGGTGGCGACGAAGTCGTGCGACTCGGTGCCATTCCGGAGCCGCGTTATGGCGTCAGCGAGTTCATCCGTCTCCATGCCGAACACCCGGACACTCGACCAGACCGGCATCTGCGCGTCGCCATGCTCGCCGATCATGAAGCCGGAAACGCGCTGGCGGCGCACGCCGAGATCGGCGGCGATCTCGCGGCGGAAGCG
>JACMIS010000713.1 GCA_014381035.1 Armatimonadota bacterium | reverse complement strand
CGTTGACCGAGACCGCGAAAGAAGCGGAAAACACGTTGGCCATCGCGAATCGGGAACTGGCAACGGTAGAAGCCATCGCGCAGGAAGCGGCACGGACGCTGACCGAGCTTTCCCGCACCGCCGCCGGACAGGAAGCCGACTATCTGACGCTCGCCCGCAAACTCGCCGCGCAAAAAGCGGAGCTGGAATCGCTTCGCGTCCGCATCGCATCGCGCGACGCCGAAGTGTCCGACGCCGACGCCCGCGCCGGGACCCGCGAAGCCGAAGCGATCACCGCCAGCGATGATTTCAAATCCCTGGATGCCGCGACGGAGACCGCGAAAAAGGTTCTTGCAGAAACCCGGCGCGTGCTTTCCGAGCAGCGCGAACCGGCACGGTCTGCCGCAACCGACGCCGTGACAAAGGCAAGCGACGCACGACAGGCGCGGGAGCGACGGCTCGCGGAACAGGCGGCGCGATTGCGCGTTCTGGAAGAAACCGAGTCGGCACTGGAGGGCTACTATGTCGGTGTCAAATCGGTCACGAAAGCGGCGCAAACGGGCAAACTGACCGGGCGATACGAACTGGTCGCCGACGCCCTGCGCGTTCCGGCGGACCTCGATACGGCTATCGAGATCGCGCTGGGCGGTTCGCTCCAAGACATCATCACCGACACGGAATCCGAAGCGAAAACCGCGATTCGTTATTTGAACGAAACGCGCGGCGGTCGCGCCACGTTTCTCCCTCTCGACTCGCTCCGTGCGCCGGACGTTCCCGAGGCGTTGCGCAAAGCCGCGAAGCAGTATTCCGGCGTGCTCGGGGCTGCCGCCGATCTGGTCGGCTTCGATGCCGATGTTCGCGCCGCTGTGCATGTCCTGTTGGCACGAGTTCTCATCGTGGACGATCTGGACACGGCGACAAAGGTGTCCCGGCAACTTGCCCGCGAGTTCGGAAAGATTGTGACGCTTGGTGGTGAGGTCGTGGTGCCGTCCGGGGCGATCACCGGTGGGGCACAGGGCAAACCCGGTCCGAATCTTCTGGGACGGAAGCGCGAGGTAACCGAACTCACCGATGCCGTGAGGATCGCCCGTGCCGATGTTGAACGGTTGAAAACAGCGGAAAGCGACGCTCGCACCGCCGAGACCGTCGCGCGGCAGGCGGTGCGTGACGCCGAAGTCGCCGTCCAATCGGCGCGTGACTTTGCCGCCGATGCCGAGAGAAAGGCACAGACCAAACGCGCCGATGCTGAACGGCTTGGGCGTGAGTCGGCGTCGCTTCGGGATCGGGCAAAGATGCTTGCGGAGTCCGCCGCCGCCGACCGCTCGCGTGAAGCGAATCTGCAAGCCGCTGTCGCCGATGCCGGGACCGCAGACGAGGGCGCGCAAGCCTCCCGCGAAGAACTGCAAAAACGACAGGCATCGCTCGCAGTGCGTCGGGATGAAGCGCAGGCACAGGTCCGCAAACTATCGTCGGAACTGGCGACCCTGCGCGAACGTGCCCGCAATGTCGCCCGCGACGCCGAACGCGCCCGAGAGAACGCGCTTCGCGCTACCATCGGTGCCGAGGACCGTACCCGCCGCGCCGACGAAGCCCGCGCCCTGATTGCCCGCGAGGAGGCGGAAGCCGTGCCGCGTGCCGCCGAACGGGACGCCGCCCGTGCGGCACTTGCCGAGAACACAACGAACCTGGAAAAATGGCGGAGCGCGCGCCAAACCCTGCTGGCGGAAAATTTTGCCCTGACCGAGCGTATCAAAATCGCACATAAGCACGCCGCGGAAGCGTCCGCGTTGGCGGCGACCGCACGACAGAAATCCGCCCGCGTCGAAACCCAGGCGGAGCAGTTAGCTGAACGCCTTTTCACCGAGTACGAACTCCTGCCCGACGACGCCATCGCGCAAACGGGCGGCGCACCGGTAGACCGCGATGTCGCGCAGGAAATCGCCCGACTGCGACGGGAGATCAAATCACTGGGCGCGGTCAATACCGGAGCGGTCGAAGAGTACGAACGGCTTTCCGAACGGTCCCGCTTCCTCACGGAACAACGCGCGGACCTCATCGCCGCAAAGGAACGGCTCGTGGCAGCGATCTCGGAGATTGACGAGAGCACGCGCGGCGTCTTCGCGGAAACGTTCCACGCGGTCGGTGTCGCATTCGGGAAACTGTTCTCGCGGCTTTTCGGCGGCGGCTCTACGGAACTCGTTCTCACCAACCCCGACGATATTCTGGAAACCGGTATCGAGATCTTAGCCGAGCCACCAGGCAAGAAACGGCAATCGCTCGCGCTTCTTTCCGGTGGGGAACGCGCCCTTACCGCTACCGCCCTCCTTTTCGCCTTCCTCGAAGTACGTCCCGCCCCGTTCTGCGTGCTGGATGAAGTAGACGCCCCGCTGGATGGCGCGAACGTCGAAAAGTTCGCCAGCCTACTACGCGACTTCGGTCAGCAGGGCGGAAGCGGGATTTCCGCCGGGTCCCAATTCATCGTCATCACACACAACGCGACCACGATGGAAGCCGCGCCGCTCTGGTTCGGCATTACC
Organism: Armatimonadota bacterium; assembly: GCA_014381035.1. The sequence goes on along the minus strand of JACMIS010000713.1, from coordinate 14,239 downwards.
ATGCAGGAACCCGGCGTATCCCGTGGCATCTCCCTCAAAGTCCCCGACCCGAACGCAGCCGAAATCAAATAGTGTCTGGCGATGACGGGAAAGTCGTTTTCAACACGGGAGAAATCTACGAAAGGGGACTGTCCGACCCGACCTCGTTGTCCTCCGACGAGCGGCTACTATATTTAGTCCAAGAGATTGAGGTTTATTCGATGATGGAAGGGTGGCATGGTTTCTTTCGGTCGCCGGTCAGGATGCCCTATTACAACGAGATGAAAACCGGGTTGGAAATGATCAATGCCAACGCGTCTTTAGCAGTCCTCACCGCGTATGAGCGCGAAGTAACCGGCTTGGGTTTTGCGATGACGAGTGACGGTATAGACGATATGGTATCGTCGGATGTGTTTGGGGATTTAGACCCGCCGTGCGATTATACAGACGATTGGTCGCGACATTCCGATGAAATATGGGAATTGGTCCGTGGCTATCTCGCTAAAAAAGACATAATCCTTCGACTGCACTTCTCTGCAAATGCTTAAGTGGGGCGTTTATGCGACGCGGAGATCAGCTGCCGGTGCCAGACGGTGCTTGGACGGGTCGAGCGAGGGGATAGAGCCGAGAAGCCGCTTGGTGTAGGCTTGCTCCGGCGCGTCGAATATCTGATCGACGGAGCCGCGCTCGACGATCCTGCCGCGCTCCATCACGCATACTTCGTCGGCGAGGTATTCGACAACTCCCAGGTTGTGGGTGACGAAAAGATAGGTCAAGCCGTGCTCGCGCTGCAACTTTCGCAACAGGTTCAGCACCTGACTTTGCACCGAAACATCTAACGCGGAAGTCGGCTCGTCCAGCACGATGAATTGTGGCTCGACGGATAGCGCACGGGCAATCGCGATGCGTTGACGTTGCCCCCCGCTGAACTCGTGCGGGTATCGGTCCAGTGCCGTCTGGGGCATCCCGACTTGTCGGAGCAACGTGGTCGCTTTCTCCTCCCGTGTTCGCGCATCGCCCATATTATGAATGATCATGCCCTCGGTCAATGTTTCGCGCACTGTCATGCGGACGTTGAGAGACGCATACGGGTCCTGAAAAACGACCTGCATTCGGCGGCGCAAGGCGAGTCGGTTCGATGTGGCAAGCGGTTGTCCCTCGAAAGCAATCGTTCCACGGGTCGTTTCCAATAGCCCGAGAAGCATCAGACCCACGGTGGATTTACCGGAACCGGATTCCCCGACCAGAGCCAGAGTTTTCCCGCGTGCGATGTCAAAACTGACATCATCCACAGCCACCTTGACCTCTTTTGGCGTGAACAAACCGCCGCGCACCGGAAACTCTTTGCGCAGATTCTTAACGGAAACAACGGGTGCGGTATCGGAAATACTCAAGGTAGTAACTCTTTCACAGGTATAACAGCGTTTGGGTTTGCAAGCGGAGACACCGTATCTGTATCATTGAGCACGATAGGCATACTATAACCGGACGGCGACGCCTGACGAAAGACGAGCAGTTGGCGATTTTCGACGTCTACGACCCAATAATCCGCGATGCCGCTTTGTGCATATTTCGTCGCCTTGTCACCAGTATCGTAGTCGAAAGTGGATACCGCGACTACGACCACGAGGCGGGCATCGGCGGAGGTCGGTGTCGAGCCGTTCTGATACACCGTCCGGGGCTGATTCGTCACCATCACATCCGGTTCCGGTTCGCCATCGTTCGATAATACTACGGGCATCTGACACCGAACAAATTCGTCGCCGAAAAGCCGCGCCATCAGAAACACAATTGCCATCACCAGACTGCCGTGCGGTTCCTTTTGCGGCATCTTCTCTAAAATATCTCCGTCCAAAAGTTCATAATGTGCATCGCGCAGAAGACCGCTATCCGCAAGGAAATGGTATTCCGAGCGGGTGAAATGTTTGCGAAAGACAGTTGATAAAGTTGTTTGCATCGCATTTCTATCCGGCTACGGTAAAAGATCCGCCACTGTGATTGTCGCATTCGGCAAGACATTCTGAGTTTCATCCCACTCTTGCGGTACGGGGTATACACCATCAACCGGGTTTCGGAAAACGAGTAGTCGGCGATTTTCCACATCCACCACCCAGTAATCCGTGGCACCGGCTACCGCGTAGCGGCTTGCTTTTTTACCTTTATCAAAGTCCAACGTACTCAGGGATATTTCGATAGAGGTGTCGGGTTGTGTTGTAACAAAAACGTCTGGCTCCGGTCCGTCATGCACACCTAACATCGATGGCGACTGTGAATAAACATGATCCTCGCCGAAGATGCGGCGCACGGAGCGGGTCATGCGCCGTAGAGAGAGCGTATGTTTCTGCCGTTGCGGCATTTTCTCGATTATTCCCCCGTTCATGAGTGCGCATTTTTCCGGCATCAACCCGGCGTCGAATAGAGGGTAGTAATGCTGGCGCGTGAGCGGTATACGCGGCGGCATGTTCGGTGCGGTAGCGAATTGATTGGCGGATGTTGGCGGTATTAGCGTGATGGACATCGGATCATCTCTCAATTGTTATTCAACCGGTCGGCGGCGTTGGTGTCATTCGCCAGGTCGGTGGAAACATCGCCGATGATGTTTGCTTCTTTTGCCGCGGCGAGGTTCGGGCGACCTGGAATCTCGGGATCATAGATATGGCAGCGCACCGGGCGTTCGGCGAGCGGCGGATTGAGTTTGGGGACGATCTTCTCACACGAGTCCCAGCGAAATGCGCATCGGTCGGCGAAGCGGCACGCGGCGGGCCATTGTGTCGGGTCGGGAACAATGCCTTCGAGTGTGGCGAGATCCTGCCCGCGTCGGTTCCGCGCCGGGAGACTGGCGAACAATCCTTTGGTATACGGATGCTTCGGGTCGTGGAACAGGTCAACGGTCGGTGCGGATTCGACGATCTGTCCGGCGTACATGACGCAAACATCGTCCGCGACCTCGGCGACGATGCCCAGGTCGTGCGTGATCAGCAGAACCGACATGCCCATCTCCACCTGAATCTCCCGAATCAGGGCAAGAATCTGCGCCTGCACCGTGACATCCAGCGCGGTCGTCGGTTCGTCGGCGATCAAGAGTTTCGGACGGTTCGCCAGCGCAATCGCAATCATCACGCGCTGACGCATCCCGCCCGAAAGTTCGTGCGGATACTGCCGTAGCGTGGTCTCGGGGTTCGGCAATCCGACGCGCTTCAGCAAATCAACCGCCCGTGCCCGCGCTTCCCCGGAATTTTTGCCGTGAATCTCCATCGCTTCCGCGATCTGGGACCCGATGGTAAATGTCGGGTTGAGCGAGGTCATCGGCTCCTGAAAGATCATCGCGATGTCTTTGCCGCGCACGGAGCGCATCTGCTCCCAGGTCAGGTCCAGTAGGTCTTTGCCCTCGAACAGGATCTTGCCGCCCGCGATGAAGCCCGCCGGTTCGGGGACGAGTTGCAACAGCGAGAGCGACGTAATGGACTTGCCGCACCCCGACTCGCCAACAATAGCGAGGGTTTTGCCACGCTCGATGTTGAACGACACGCCGTCCACAGCTTTGGCGACTCCGCGCGGCGTTTTGAAGTACGTTTTCAGGTTTTGTACGGATAAAAGTGGTTCAGACAACGGTTATTTTTCTTCTTGTTGGTGGATAGTACGTGCTAATGCGAATTAGATGCGATGCGAATAAACCAGATCAGTAACGTAGACAGTGCCGAGACGACGATCAAGAATTCGCCGAGCGATAGGAACACGGAAACTCTCACCCGCGACGCCACGAACAGCGAGAGCAAAGCAACCACTCCTGCCCAGTCGGGGGCAAGCCAGAGGGACGCTATGGGCGCAGAAAAACAAGTTAGAAATACCAGCATTTCCAGCAAAATGAAAACGCGCCCGTGCATCGCTCTAGCTCCGCAGACGCGGGTCTACCGCGTCGCGTAAGGCATCGCCGAGCAGGTTGAACGCCAGTACCAGAATGAACAGCGCGACCGACGCCGACGTAATGTTCCACCAGATGACCGGGTCCCGCGCCAGTTCGTCGCGGGCGGCGTCGATCATGTTGCCCCACGAACCCATCTCCGCATCCACCCCGATACCGAGATAGGATAGGATCGCCTCCGAAAGAATCAGACCGGAAAAGCCCAGTGTCACGGAAATAATCACAATCGGAAGCAGGTTGGGCAGGATATGACGTGTGAGAAGACGGAAGTCACTCACGCCCAATGCTTTCGCAGCACGGACATACTCACGGTCACGGTGTTTCAGCGTTTCGCCGCGTGTCAGGCGGCACAAGCCTACCCAGGAGGTGATCCCGAGGGCGATACAGATCTGATAGATGCCTTTGCCCAGAACCAGAACCAGTGCGATCTGCAACAAAATAGACGGGATCGAAGCTAGCACCGTATAAACGTACTGGATCCCGTCGTCGATGCCCTTGCCATAATAACCGGCAGCGAGACCGAACAGGAGGGCGAGCGGGGTGGCGATAAGACTGGTCAGACCGCCAATGATAAACGCCGTCCGGGCGCCCTTCAGGGTGCGGTAGAAAACGTCCTGCCCCGTCCCGTCCGTGCCGAGCATATGTGTTCCCGGCTCCTTGAGTTTTTGTGGCTTGGGTTCGCCTGTGGTCATGCTCGCCATCGGTGCGGAGTAAGTACGCTCCTGCTCACGTCCGGCGATTCGATCTAAAATCGTGATGAATGTTTGCGATTTCTTGTCGGTCGTTCCCAAACTGTCGAGTACGGCGATGAGACCGTACACCCCGATAATGCTGGCGGCGATAAGCGCGACCATGTTTCGTCGTAGTCTGCGGTATGCCTCTGCCCAGAGCGGTTGTTTGCCCGCCGAGATGAGCGCGTAGAGAAGCAGCCCCACCACGATAAGCGGGACGATGTTGCGAACGATGTCGTTGTCCAGAAGTTTTCCCATGGGATATTAAAGTGCTACTCTAAACGGATGCGCGGGTCAACCAGCGCGTAACAAACATCGGTGATAATGTTGCCGACGATGTACAACAAAGTCCCTAAAAAGACCATTGCGCGGATGATGGCGAAATCCTGACTGGTGATCGCGTCCACCAGATAGTTACCGAGTCCGGGGATGCCGAAAAAAGATTCGATCAAAATGCTACCCAGAATGAGGCGCGGGATCGCCGAAACATTCGAGGTGATGAGCGGAATCATCGAGTTTTTCAGGACGTGTTTCAGAAGCACCATCGCCTCCGGGACGCCCTTCGCCCGAGCGGTGCGGACGTAATCCTGGTTGATCTCGTCGAGCAGGAAGGTGCGATACAGCCGAACCTCGGAACCCAACCCTTGCATGACGCCGACGACGACCGGGATCAAAACGAATCGCGCCAGACTATCCGGGTCGTATCCCCACACCGGACCGTATCGCAGCATTTTCGCCATAAAGAATTGCAGGGCGATAACATAGACTACGGCGTTGATAGACATCAATAACACACAGATGGCCGTGGCATAACTGTCTATATATGTCCCGCGAAAATAGGCGACGGCAATCGCGAAAAAGAGGGCGGTGCTGACACTGCTGATAAAGATCAAACCGCCGATGACTCCTGAGGGTCCCGCGCCCTGCTTTACTCTGGTCCAGATATCTTCCTGCGACGCGTCCGACTTGCCGAAGTTGAACGCTAACATATCTACGGTCGACCGTTTCAGCTGTTCGCCAATCGGTTTATTATAGCCGTGGTCATCGAGCCACTGCTTGATTTGTGCCTGTGTCGGGTTGCGCGACGACAAGTTACGCCGCGCTATCGTCTCCGGCGACTGCGTGCCGAAAAATAGAAAGAACGTCAGCAGTAGTACGCCGATCAAAATGGGTACCGCGTATAAGATACGACGGATGACGTAGCGAAGCATGTTAAGCGTCGCCTCCCTCTGCGACACGAATACGCCGGTTGATGCGTTGCTTCACCACGCCGATTGCAGGGATCGTTCCGAGCAAGAGAAGCCCGCCGATCACCAGAACCGGCAGAAAGTTCGGCTGGTTCCAGGCTTTTTGTGCCGCCGACCGTTTGGCGACATCGACACTGCGGTACTGGTTGTAATCGTTCGCAATCGGGTGCGCCTTGTTGTTTTGTAACCAATCGTACGCGAGCGAGAGCGTGACGCTGTGGTACACCGGAATCCACGGGCAGTCCTCGGTGGCGATGTCGCGCATTTTGACGATGATCGCCTGACGCTCTGGTCCGTCGTCCATCGCCCGCATCTGCTCGAACAGTTTGTCATACGCCGGGTTCATGTAGTTCGAGGAGTTCGGTCCCGGTCGCTTATTTGGTCCGTAAAGAAGGAATACGAAATTCTCCGGGTCGGGGTAGTCCGCGAACCAGCCGTAGAAGTAGAATTGGTGCTGGTTTTTGAGTAGTTTGTCCTGAAAAACGTTCGGACGTGTCGCCCGGCTGTTGACTTTGATCCCGGTGCGCTCGATCATGCGCGACAGGATGCCGACCTGCAGGCGACCGGCGGGCGTGATACCCGAGTTGTCGTAATTCAGCACCAGTTTTTCACCCGATTTCGGGTCAATGCCGTTGGGGTAACCGGCTTCGGCGAGAAGCTGCTTCGCTTTTTCGATGTTGAACTGGCGGAGCGGGTTTTTGTATGCCGGATCATAGCCGAACACGGAGGGGGCGAGTACCCACTGCGCGGGGACACCGTTGCCTTGCAGGGTAAGATCAATATACTCCGCGCTGTCAATCGCGAGCGACACCGCCTGTCGCATTTTCTTGCGTTTCTCGTCCAGCCCGCCCCAGGTCGGGTCCTGCATATTGAATGCGCAGTAGTATACGTTGACCTGCGCGTCCTTGTTCAGGCTCGCGCCGCGTTTGGCGAGTTCCGGGGACAAGCCGCCGCTCGCCGTCACCACCTGCTGATAGTTGGTGTTGCCGACCCCCGCCGCATCCAGATACCCCTGTTGGAATAGATTCCAGGACGAGGTTGCCTCTTTGACAATGTTGAAAACAACCTTCGGTGCGAGCGGCAGTTCCTTGCCCGCGTCCTGCAAAAGCCCCTTCTCCGCATCACCCGGAGCACCCTCGGTCGGGTAGAGTGCCTTGAAGCGGTTCGGGTTCGCCTTCATGACGATGCGCTGCTTCGGCTGAAACTCGCTCATATAATACGGTCCGCAACCGACCGGGTGGCGCGCGAATTCGTCGCCGTACTTTTCCACGGCTTCGCGCGGTTGCGGCGTCGTGAAGTGCATCGCCATCAGATAACGCATCTGCGGGTAGGGCTGGCTGAGGGTCACGATGAAGGTCAGGGGATCGTTCGGATCGACCCGTACCCCTTCCATTTCTTTGTCGTACTGCGCTTTGCGGGCACCGGCATCGTCTTTCTCCGGAAATCCCTTCCCGTACTCTTCCCAACCGACGACTTTATCGGAAAAGAACGGCGCAACGGGGCACTGCACCTTCGGGTCCGCCATGCGCTTGAATGCGTACACAATGTCGGCGGCGGTGGCTTGTCGTCCCTTGCCACCGGGGAAGCACGGGTCATCCTGAAACTTGAGATCCGGGCGCAGTTTGAACGTATATTTTTCGCCCTCAACCTGTTTCGTTTTGCCGTCCGCACCCTTCACCGTGACCATCGCCTTTTCACGGAGCGGCTCTTCGGCACCGATGTTGAGTTCGATCTCGAACGGCTCACGCTTCAGATAGTGGTACTTGTAGAACGAGGGATACACCAGATCGCAAACATAAGCCTCGTCCACCGTGTACGAGAACGCCGGGTCGAGTGATTTCGGATCGTCGGTAAGAACGCGGTAGAGGGTGTTGGATTCCGATTCGCCGGGCGGGTAGGGGTTATTAGAGCAACCAGTCCCGGCGAGACCGAGGGTTGCCAGTAAAGCGGTTCCGGCAACAAAAGCGGGTAAAAACGAACGACGTGCGTTTGGCATAGTTGCTAAAAGCGGGGCGGCGCGAGCGACGGCAAACAGGCGCATGGGCGTACCTTTCGCGGTATTGGGCGATTATACCATAGATAACGCCAATGCGATGAAAGGTGTGACAGGTCGCCAGAAATGTTTTGTCGGCACAAAAAGCCGGATTGAGCGGGGCAGGTTCCCTGCCTCAAACAAGGACACGTGGGACTTCATCTGAGGCAGGGGAGAGGCGATTGCGTTTATCGCGACGACGCCTACAATTTGGCGATGATCGCGTCTGCCATTTCCGCCGTGCCGACGGCGGTCGGGTCGTTGCGGTCGGGCTTCATGTCGTAGGTCACGTCCTTGCCTTCCGCGATCACCGCTTCGATGGCGGATTCGAGGGCGGCGGCGGCTTCGTTTTCCTTGAGGTACTTGAGCATCAAGAAGCCGGACAGGATCAACGCGGTCGGGTTGACCTTGTTCTGCCCCTTGTATTTGGGAGCCGAGCCGTGTGTCGCCTCGAACAACGCCGTGTCCACGCCGATGTTCGCGCCCGGGGCGACACCGAGGCCGCCGACCAAGCCCGCGCCCAGGTCGGACAGAATGTCGCCGTACAGGTTCGGCATCACCAGAATGTCGTAGTTTTCCGGCTTCTGGACGAGCTGCATACACATCGCGTCCACCAGCCATTCGTCGTAAACGATCCCGGCGGCTTTGCCCGCGTAGGCGGAGAGTGTCGGGTCCGGTTTTTCGGCGGCAGGGGTGCCGGGCGCGAAGGTCGCACCGTACGCCGCCGCGACTTCACGGGCGATCCGGTAGAACAGACCGTCCGTGTATTTCATGATGTTTGCCTTGCAGACCGCGGTCACCTTTTTGCGCTTATTCTCGATGGCATAGTCGAACGCGGTCTGGATGATACGGCGGACGCCCGTGATAGAGAACGGCTTGATGGAGATCGCGGAGTCGGGGCGGATCTTACCGCCTGCCATAGCGATGATCTGCTGCGCCTCGGGGGTATCCAGGTCATACTCGACGCCTGCGTACAGGTCTTCCGTATTTTCGCGGACGATGACCAGGTCAATGTTGTCGTATTTCGAGCGGACGCCGACGTACGATTTGCACGGGCGGATACAGGCATACAGGTCTAACTCTTTGCGAAGCGCGACGTTGACCGAGCGGAACCCGGTGCCAATCGGGGTCGTGATCGGACCCTTGAGCGCGACCTTGTTTTTGCGGATCGACTCTAGAACGTTTGCCGGAAGCGGGGTTCCGGCGGTTTCCATGATGTCCACACCCGCCTCAACCACATCCCAGTTGAACGACGAGCCGAACTTGCCGACGGCGGCTTCGAGAACGCGGCGGGTGGCTTCGACGAGTTCGGGACCCGTACCATCACCGCGAATAAGTGTCACATTATGTACTGCCATTATTTTCTCCAAAAGGTTCGCGCATACCCGCCGATTCCCGGAGGACGTATGCGCCGTCCGATACGGTTCGCTACGAGGCGACGCAAATCCTCCCGATTCGGGGAACGGGGGCGGGTATGAAGTCGCGCGGTGATTACAGGCGCAATCCGGTAAGTGAGGATACGAGTGGTTTGCAGAAGGCGGAGGAACCTATCGGGAGGTCGCCGCGATTTTATTGCCCTCACCGATGAAGGGCGCGATTTGCTATTTCGTCACGAGAAACACCGTTTTGACCACCAATCGGTGCTGAATCCGCTTGGCGCGGCACGATGCTTGCAAGGTAATATGCGTTAAGGAAGCCAATAATCGTATGCGCTCATTGTTTCACCGCGTCGAAAAGCCGCAATATGTCTCCGCCGTCCCGCCCGCTGAAACTGTGACTGATATTGCCCAGAAGCAAGGGACTACCTCTATCGAGACCGGAACTGCGATCTCGACGACGGATAAAACGGTAAAGCAACAGCGCGTGAAGAAAAACCTGACGCCGGAAGAGTCCCTCATGCGGAAACGACGGCTCGCACTGACCACGATTGCGGTGTCTCTGGTAGTCGGTGGGCGTTGGTTCGTGGCGAATGTAGAGCCGACCTATCCGGTGGGAGAAGGAGTGCATGCTCCCAATACCGCGCCGGAGTGGGGCAAGATGAAACAACCCAACGCCGCGACGTTCTACATGGCGGCGGCCGACGCGCTGGATTTGGAGGCGGTGAACGAAACGTTGCGCGGGGTGAAATCCGGAACACTGGATCTCGTTGACCAGCCTGTTGCCGTACAAAAGCCACCGATCGCTATCGCGCAACCTGCGTTTGTACTACTGCGGCAGGGGATGAAATATCCCTACGTTCCGGACTTCCAGACAAACTATTTTAAATCCGACCCTATCGAAGCGGTAGGATTCGCGCGACCGGTCCCGAACTTCATCATTCAGCGTGAAATGGCGCGACTTTTAGCCGCCGAATCGAGTATGCGCGGAGCGCAGGGCAATCATGCCGGGGCGATGGAATCGTCCCTCGACGCGGTCCGTTTGGGAGTAGATCAGGCGCAAGGACACTCATTGATTGAGGGAATGATCGGCGTCCTGATTCAAGGCATTGGTGCGAAAGAAGGCATCAAGCATGTCACCGGATTGTCTGCAGAGGAAGCGCGTGTTGCCACGAGCCGTCTGGAAAAAACGCTTGCGGCAGAGCAAACATTCGCCCAGTTCATGACTCACGAAAGAAACATGACGTTTGAGTTCCTGAAAGAGCTGTATAGCAGAGGGAACGTCGGGGGATTGGCAACACTCGAAAACGAGAGTATGGGACCGACTCTAAAAGGTCCTATCGGGCGAGTCGTCTCGGGTGCAATGCTGATGTACTACACGAAGCAAGGCTTGGTCAACGATTTCGCCTCCTATAACGACCTCATTCTGGCGCGGGTCAAACTGCCGTATCAGCAAGCGAAACAGCTCCCGCCGATTGCCGAATCCTCAAACCGTTTTGTGCGTATCGTAGTCCCGAACTATCAACGTGGCTTTATGCAGACCACAACGAAGGCGGCATGGAACCGTGTTCTGCTCGCACAACTCGCCGTGCAAGCCTATAGGGGTGAGCACAACGGGGAGTTCCCGCCGTCTCTCACCGAACTGACCACCGGTGAGAAACCGTACCTTAATACCGTACCGAGCGATCCATTCTCGCAATCCGGTTCCGATCCGCTCCGTTATAACGCGCAAAGCGGCAAGGTATACAGTGTCGGCGAAAATAGCGTGGATGATGGCAATACGGGAGACGACAACGCCGAACTGTTCAAGAAATAATCCGTCCTGACAAGGACAAAGATACGTAGTTTTGATTCGCGCAAGATGCTACAATCGGGGCATGCTACCGATGCCTGCCCGTGCGTACCTTCTCGCCGCTCTGGACAACACCCCTGCAACATTATTTGCGCTGCTATCTCATCTGCCCTCGGACAGTCCCGTGTGGGACACACTACCACAACCGGATCGCTTCAGTCTTCGCGAGATAGTGGCACACCTCGCGGATTGGGAGCACGTTTTTCGCGAACGGTTTGAGCGCACCATTAACGAAGACCGTCCGGTACTTCCCCGTCCGGATCTGAACGAGCGTGCCGAAGAAAAAGGATACGCAGACGCTGATCCCCAGGAATGTCTCGCCCGCTTCCGGGAAGTCCGACCCGCGATGACGAATTGGCTCCGTTCGCTCCCCGAGGACGCCTGGGTTCGTGTCGCGCATCTGGAGCGGATAGGAGACCTTTCTTTGGAAGGATTGGTCATTCTAATGGCAGGGCACGACTCCTATCACATCAAGCAAGTGACAGAATGGCTTTCTTGAACTATGATGCGGCGGTAGACTCGTCGCACGGCTCGCAAAACGTGACAGAAAACCAACATAGCGAGTGATGTTCGATGCTGTTGACAAGGTTTTACTCCGATGATACACTTTTGCCGTACTTCTTCAGAGTGCGCCGACGTGGCTCAGTGGTAGAGCAGCTGTTTCGTAAACAGCAGGTCACCGGTTCGAATCCGGTCGTCGGCTTTCTCCACCCTCTAACCACCATATTGAGTGACATTCAGTCTCCGGGATCGGCTGTGTCGTGCGTAGCAGGAGAGTTCTGGGACATGGTAGAATCCAGTGAGGCGAAATCTCTCAGATTCAGGGCATTGACGCCTCACCAAATAGAAGGGACTCTTCATGCTACAGTACCGCAAAGGCTTCGTTCTCCGGGGTACGCCGGATAAGAGAGCGCGGTTGCCCCTACATAAATCGTTTGGATTTACGCTGATTGAATTGCTCGTCGTTATCGCGATAATCGCCATCCTCGCCGCGATCCTTTTTCCCGTTTTCGCCCAGGCACGCGAAAAGGCGCGACAGGCTTCCTGCATGTCGAATAACAAGCAGATCGTTCTCGGTGTGCTGATGTATTCGCAGGATTATGAGGAGACACTACCGCTCGGCTCCTATGTCCTGGTCGGAATGGTTACCGCCGTTACGTGGCAAGACTTGATCGAACCCTACACAAAGGTCGGGGCGGGGAGTGTGATCGTGGTCGGTTCACCCGCTGCCCGAAAAGAGGTCGCATTCTGGACCTGCCCCTCGATCAACAACGTATCCCTACCTACCGTCGCCGGTGATCCGCAGCCTGGTCCGTTCGCCGCGAATTTCTATTCCACGTCGCTCAGTTATATCAACAACGGGAACTATATGCCGACGATGCACCGCAATAACCTTGCACGCGGCTGGTTCCCCGGAAATATCACCAGCCTCGGCGACATCAAGGCCCCGGCGGAGGTGGTTCTGGTGACGGAGGGGTTCGGATATATCGGGAACACCGGCGGAGATGACTGGAACTCGAACTGTACGATGATGGAAACAGACTATCCGTCGCTCGGGGCGGGTCCGATACTCGGGCGGGCGGATAACTACTGCGCGGCGCGATACCGGCACAGTGGCGGCTCCGTTTACGCGATGGCGGATGGACACGTCAAATGGTACAAGGGACCGACGCCGTCCTGGCGTAGCCGTAGCGAACGCGGTGCCGCATGGCGCAAATCACTCGCGCCGAACGCGTCGGTCTGGTTCCGCGAAGATTAGAAACGACACGCTTCCATGCGAATCCTGCTTCTGACCCCGGGCACGGGCAGTTTTTACTGCGGCACCTGTATGCGCGATAATGCCCTCGCGGTCGCGTTGCGCGCGCAAGGGCACGACGCAATGATGGTGCCGCTTTATCTACCGCCCGCACTCGACGAAGCATCGTCCGCCGAAAACGTCCCGCTGTTCTACGGCGGGATCAATGTGTACCTCCAGCAGAAAGTCGGATTTTTCCGCAAAACACCGCGCTGGATCGATAAGATGTTCGACACGCCGGGGGCGTTGAAATCGGCGGCAAGTCGTGCCGGGATGACGCAGGCGCATGAATTGGGCGACATGACCCTTTCGATGCTTCAGGGCGAGGACGGGCGGCAGGCGAAGGAGTTGACGCGGCTCAGTGAGTGGCTCGCAGGAGACGGTAAGCCCGACGTGGTTTGCCTTTCCAACGCACTCCTGATGGGACTTGCGGGGCAGATCAAGCGGGAAACTGGAGCACTGGTCGCCTGCACTCTGCAAGGTGAGGACACATTTCTGGATAGTTTGAACGAGCCGTTCCGCACGCAATCGTGGGCGACGATCACCGAGAAGGCACGTGACGTGGATGCGTTTATCGCGGTCAGCCGCTACCACGCCGATTTGATGACACAGCGAGCGAAGCTGCCGCCAGAGCGGGTCCATGTGGTCTACAACGGTATCCGGTTAGAAGGGTATGGACCACACCCCGCCCCGACTGCCGCACCGCCGGTACTTGGCTACCTCGCCCGAATGTGTCCCCCAAAAGGGCTCGGAACCCTTGTTGACGCCTATATGCTCCTGAGAGAGCGCGGAACTGTTCCCGGTTTACAATTGCATGTCGCCGGGGCACAGACTGCTGGAGACGTTCCGTATGTCGCCGGGCTGCAAGCGAAACTAAACGCGGAAGGTCTGACCGCTGATGTGCGATTCTTGCCGAACATTGAGCGCGACGAAAAGATCACCTTTTTGCAAACCCTGTCCGTATTTTCGGTTCCGGCGACCTATGGGGAGTCGTTCGGGCTGTATGTTCTGGAGGCACTGGCGGCAGGCGTGCCGGTGGTGCAACCGCGTCACGCAGTATTTCCGGAGTTGCTTGCGGCGACCGGCGGCGGCGTGCTCTGCGAACCCGACAATCCCGCCCTGCTCGCCGATGCTCTGGAAACGATGCTCAAAGATCGACCCAACGCACACACTCTCGGCGAAGCGGGACGCCAAACGGTGCTGGCAAAGTTCAGTGTGGAAGAAATGGCACGCAATGTCGCTCGGATTTTCAGCTGAGGTTTTTTGTCCTTCGCGGACGGCGCCAACACTTTGTTGGATCGGTTT
>JACMIS010000712.1 GCA_014381035.1 Armatimonadota bacterium | reverse complement strand
GTGTCAGGGCGATGCGTTGCTGATCGCCCAACTCGCGTGCGACGGACAGGCTTTCTTCGTGTAACTGTTGTGCCGCCGCGTAGTCCCCGCGGATCACCGCGTACATCCCCAGGTTGTTGAGGCACGAAGCGGCTTGCTGCTTGGCACCTAACTCGCGGAAGATGCTCAAACTCTCTTCCTGAAGCGCGCGTGCCTCCCGGTAGTCGGACTGGAATTGCGCCGCAATCCCCCCCAGGCTGTTCAGCGCAGAGGCGATCCCGAACCGATCGCCCGCCTCCCGGCACGAAGTCAGACTGTTCTCGTATAGTGCCCGCGCCGCGGCGTAATCGCCCTGGGCTTCGGCGATCATCCCCTCCGCCCGCTGTGCTTTGGCGCGGGTTGCCTTCGTGGCGTCGGTCAGACTGTGTTCCGGGGGAAGGGCTACCACATCCGCGAGCGCGTCTCGGAGGCGGTCGCGCCCTTCCTTGTAGAATCCGCGGGAGAGCCAGAATCGCCCCAGCGCGACCGCCAGCCGCAACACTTGTATCTTCGCCCCGGCAACATCCCCCGCGCCGCCGGGGTCGCTCCATTCTAACGCGAGCCGTAGATTATCGTGTTCCTTTTCCAGTCGCCGCAACCAGACCGCTTGTTCCGCCGCGTGCAATTTCGGTTCGGCTTCTTCCGCCAGCGCCAAAAAGTACTCCTGATGCCGTCCGCGCACGGCGTCCTGTTCCTTACCCTCGGCGAGGCGGTCCCGTGCGTACTGCCGGACCGTTTCTAATAATCGGTACCGGGTGTTCCCTTCCCCCTGTGGCTCGGCGAAGACCAGGCTCTTGTCCGCCAGCGAGGTGAGGAGGTCCAACACCCCCCATTCCTCGATCAGCGGTTCCGGTTCGTCGGGCGCGTCGCAACAGACTTGTTCCGCCGCCGCGAGTGTCCAGCCCCCGGCGAACACCGACAGACGAGCGAAAAACCGTTTCTCCGCCGCGTTGAGCAGATCGTAACTCCAGTCGATCAGGGAACGCAACGTTTGTTGGCGCGGCAACGCCGTGCGGCTCCCGCCGGTGAGCAGGCGGAAGCGGTTGTCGAGCCGGTCGTTGATCTCCTCGGCGGACAGCGACCGTACCCGCACGGCGGCGAGTTCGATGGCGAGCGGGATCCCGTCCAAGCGCATGCAAATCTTAGCGACAGTGGGCGCGCTGGCGTTCGTGACAGCGAACGTGGATTGGACAGAAGCCGCGCGGTCCACGAAAAGGCGCACCGACTCGTACCGGGCGAGACTTTCCGGCGTCTGCGCCGATTCCTCGCCCGCCTCGGGGAGCGATAGCGACGGAATGCGGTAGGTCTGCTCCCCGGCAATTCCCATTCCCTCGCGGCTGCTGGCGAGCATCGTGACCTGTGGGCAGTTACGAAGCAGAGTGGTGGCGAGGTGAGCGCAGGCATCGAGCAGATGCTCGCAATTGTCCAGGATAAGCAAAATGCGCCGGGGCTTGAGGTGATTGGTGACGGTCTGAATCAGGGTTCTGCCGACCTCCTCGCGGACGCCGACTATCCTGGCTACCACTTGCGGCACAAGCGACGGGTCGGAGAGTGCCGCCAGATCCACGAACCAGACGCCGTCCGGATATTCTTCCAGCGCCTCCGCCGCAACTTGGAGCGAGAGCCGCGTCTTGCCGCACCCGCCGCTGCCGACGAGCGTCAGCAGACGGGACTTTTCTAGAAGGGCTTTGACTTCCCCGGCCTCCTTTTCGCGCCCGATGAAGCTCGTCACCTGCTCGGGCAGGTTGTTGGGGAGCGCGGGGTTGTCGAGCGTACGCAGGGGCGGGAAGTCCGCCGGGAGCGACGGGTGGCACAGCTGGTAAATACTTTCCGGGCGGGCGAGGTCTTTGAGACGGTGCGAACCGAGTTCGCGCAAGGTTGTCCCCGGAGGCAGGGCATCGCCGGTGAGTCCTTGCGTTGCCTGCGAGAGCAGAATCTGCCCGCCGTACCCGACGGAGATCAGCCGCGCCACGCGGTTGAGCGGCTGCCCGAAGTAATCGTCGTCGCGCACTTCCGCCGTGCCCGTGTGCAACGCCATGCGAACCCAGAACGGCGCGGGCAGCCCCCACGGCTCGTCGTTCAATGCTTGTTGCGCGGCGAAGGCGGCGAGTGCGGCTT
>JACMIS010000711.1 GCA_014381035.1 Armatimonadota bacterium | reverse complement strand
GGAGCCATGGGCGCCAAAATCCCGTTTCATCAGACGCCGTTTGCCTGCGTCACTAGTGTTCTAACTTGTTAGTATTTTAGGATCTAGTCGCTTCAACTTGACGCGGGCATCGGCGGTCGTGAACTGCCAGTCCACGCGCGCCTTCGCGCCGTTCCTCCGCATCCCGCACGGCTTCCACGGCGTCGGCGCAGGACCGGACGATGTAACTCCTGCCCGAATCCGCGAGTACCCGTTGTTTCGCGCGGACCCGCCCCTTGTCGGTTTTGACTTCCAGCAGGATCGATACAACCGGGAACCCTTCGGCGTTGCGATAGGCGAGCAGGTCAGGAGTGCCCGGCGTGTCCCCGCGAAACCGGTAGGATAGAACACCTCGCCGCAATCCTCGTTCGGGCATTTCACTTTCTGCCGCGCCTGTCCGACCTCGAACGTGGCGTACCCCACGTTGGCGAGCGTCGCGCGAATCTGTGAGACGAGCGCACTTTCCTTGATCTTCGGCACGGTTGGGGCTTTATCTACCCGCGCGAGTCCCGGTATATGCGGCTGGACGATCCGCGGGGATCGCTGCGTTCGTGTTTTCATTTCGCTCCCATTCCTCTCCCCTCTAAATAGTTGAGCACTTCTTTTTCCCCTCCGAAGGATACGGGCACGCCGCCGCGTAATACCCCGCCAACGCTCGCTTGCCCGCCCCACCGCTTCGACCGGCGAAGGCGCGACACAAAGGAAACCGCCGCTATGGGATTCAGTTTCAGCATGGAGGGTAGGAACATCGCCCTCGACTCGCCCGAACGCATCGACACACTCATCGAGTTCCTGCGCCTGTATAAGACGCTCACGGGGAGCGTCACACCGACAGGAAGCGGCGGCGATAGCAACGCGGTTGCGACCGGCGCGGCGTCCGTACCGCCCTCCCCACCTGCCGATGCAGACGACAACCCGAACCCTTCCAGCGGAGACGCCCCGCCCCCGCTGGACGAAACACCGCCCGCAACCGGCAGACGCCGCCCGGTGATCCCGCCCCCCGGTCAGCAGATGGCGGATTACATCGTGCGGGTGCTGGAAGGCGTGGGAGGCACGTCGATGGACTCTAACGACATCGTGAATGCCATGCTCGCCGTCGGCTGGACGACGCGCGTCGACGGCGAGTACAAGCGGCGTCACATGATCGATTCGCTGCTGAGGCGCAAGAAAGATCAGTTCGCCCGGTTGCCGGACGGGAAATGGGTTCTGGCGAATCAGACGGCGGCACCGAAGGCACCCTAAGCGCGTCTCTTATTCACCCCTCCTTTGTCATTCCCGCCGCAGGTGGTAACCGGGCGGGAAGTTAGCGAGATGATCGGCGGGATCTGCCCCCGGAGGAACATAACCCCACCCGTCGTGGTGCCGGTAGAGTTTCCGCCCGTCCGGCAGGTGCCACACGCCGGATTCCGCCTCAAGCGCGGCGATGATGGCGGCTTTGTGTCGCTTGATCGTCTCCAGCACGCGCGGCGAAAGCCTCCCCCGCGCCGCCCGGTAATGGACGCGGGGGAGTTCGCCGGGACCGGAGGGAGGACTGAGCGACAGGCGGATGCCCCGCCGCCCGCACTCGGTCACGAACGCAGTCGGCGTCATATATCGCCCTCCTCATAGACGGGTTCGGAGAGATGATCGGGAGTTTTGTCAGTTTTGTCAGTAGGTGAAAGTAGGTATTCTGATTTTTCGTTTTCCGTTTCACCGTCCTTGCGCAAGGCGGGATTGATCCATACCTGTTCTGATGTACGCCCCCCGCCGTCCGGTTTTCGGTCCACGACCGACACCCACCCGCGATCCTCCAGAACGCCCAATGCTTGCTTCACCGTTTCCAGGGTGGACAGACCGCCCCAACCTTTGCGCACTACCTCGCGCACCGTGAACGGGTTGGCGAGCGACTGCTTGATGCGCGTCGCCAGTTGCTCGGCGGCTTCCATCGGCGCATCGAACGCCGCCCCGTACACCCGCCTTGCATGGGCTTCCAGCAGTTCACACCAGCGGATGGCACGCGCGGCGCAATCTAACGGGACGGGACCGCTACCGTTTCCAGCCAGATGCAGTAGCAGGGCGAGCGACGGCATAAGCGAACGGTATTTCGCCAAATGCTCTGTTAGTGCGGGGGATTCCGAATCCGACCGCAGACGGTTCTCCAGCATTTCACGCCACGCGTCAAAGATAGCCTGTGCATCGGAATCAAATCGCAGATAGGGGATAGTGCCGCCGCCGTCGCTGGTGGCTTCAATGCTTGCTGGATCGAGTTCTGGGAGTCGGGTAAATACCTCATACGCGGTGTTCTTCGCCTCGGTGTTCGGGTAGCGGTCCACATTAACAAACCGGGGGGCGGCGTCGGGGTACACCATCAATTGGAAACGGGGCATCAGGCCGTCCGCTGTCTCGCCCGTGGTCACCCCTTTCAGGTGCCGCGACAGCACCCCCGGCTGGATCGTGCCGAGCATGGACAGGCACGCCGCCTCGCAGTATGTCGTGCCCCGTCCGATCCGATCCGAGGTGTAACTGCGCGTCCCGTCCCAGCACTCCAGGTAGAACGCCCGGTCGTTTTCATGCCCCTGCTTGTCGAGCGTCTTGAGATAGCCCGACAGTTCGTCGCGGAGGAACAACATGCCGTATATATTTTCGGCGAGCAGTTCCTGTGCTTTCTCCGAGGACACATCATTCATGATGTACCGGTTACAAGATGGCTTCACACCGTCAGGCACCGCACTCTGTTTTGCGAGTTCGATTAAGGTTTCCTATGATGCTTTTCCACTCTTCGCGTGGGCTTCGAGTTTCGATTTCGCAGCCTTCGCCATAGCATCGTTGACCTGCTTCTGTGCTTCGTAGTCCATCAACTCGGCATTATGTCTATCGCGGGCGGCAGACTCCAGCCGGTGTAGTGGTTTGAGTGCTTCCGCAAGCGCAGGCGATTTGAACACGCCGGGCTTGCCGACGATCATCCCCCATAGATTCGGCACGGCGAGCCAGTCGTCGTGCCTCTTGGGCTTGATGCCACACCGCCGCCCGACCACGGAGGATAAGGCGACCATGGCGGACACTGCGACGTACTCGATAGGAAATGACCCGCGTTCGGCGATATCACGCGTCCAGTCGCGCAGTTCGGTGGGGAGCAGAGCGACATCGAACCTCGGGACCGGCAGCAGTTCCGGGGTCAGCGACCGGGGGAGAGCATCAAAGGTAGGCGACTCGGTAGAAGCCGATTCGATCTCCGAAAGTACGTTCTGTACCGAACCAACACCGCCGAGGCGTTCGGTCAGTTTTGCGAGCAGTACGGGAGCATCGGCATGATCGCACTCGGCAAAAGCCGCTTTCAGTTCGTCACTGATCATTTGGCGAATCCTCCCTTCATCGAGAAGGGTTCGGGGGCGATGTTTGCGACCGCCCAGGAAACGAGCGCGTCGACGTGCCGGGACTCGTGCGAACTGTTCACGTCCACGCCCGACGCCCGCGCCGTCTGTTCGACCAGGGCACGCACCGACAGTTCGTCGTAGCCCTCCTTGACCGCCGATATGGCAACGTTGCGCATGGTGTAGTGCCGGGAACCTTGGGGCGCACCGCCAGCGATCTTGTCGCGCGTTCGCGGCGGGAGCGACGGCGAATCGATACCGGAGAACGAAGACACCACCCGGCGCGTCTCTCTTCGCGGGGGGAGCGGTTCGGCAGGCAGGTTCGCCGCCCACCAGACGAGCGGCTTCTCGTACCCCTTGTTTGTCACGCACCGCATGAGACGCACCGGGCGCGGGTTGCCCTCCTGCTTGCGGTTGAACGTGCCGGGGACACGCAACACCCTCACCGGTTCCGCAGACGCGATGTCGGCGTGTGCATAGGGCAGTTCCCCCCCGATGGCGACGACTAGTCGGCGTAGAACCTTCCGTATCCGGTCTTTGTTCGTCTTTCGTTCGGCACCTTGCAGGGGTAGCGAGCATCCAGTAAGCATGAAGCCCGCCGCCGGATATGACGAGCACGTTCGGGTATGGCAGGCTGAGCCGGTGTACCGCCGATTTGAGCAGATCCATCGAGCCTGACACGCCCGATTCGCCGCCGTCGATATCACACCAGAGGCACCCGCACGCCCGGAGCGCGGACGAGTCACCCCTGCCTTGAATCCGGGGCAGGACGCCCACGTACACGTGGCACCGCGCCGCCTGATCGGCGCAGTAGGTCGCGGCGGTCTGGATCGATTCGGGCGTCAGACCGAACCACCGCTGGGAGGGCTTGCGGTCCTCGTTCCAGACGCGGGTTTCGATGCGGGCGGCGGAATACGCCGCGAAGGGGGAGTATAGCTCGGAGAGGTATCGGGCGGCGATTGACTCGCCGCCCTCCACTACCCCGATGTTCGGGGAGGTCATCACCGACTGTTCTCCTTGTAGGTCGTGATCAACACAGAGGCTTGGTACCGGTTCGCCGGAACCTCGCGGCACCCCAGGCGGCGCAAATACGACAACTGTTTCGCGCTCGACGGCTTGCGGTACTTCGGTGACAGTTCCTCCGGCTTTGGCTCCGGGTGCCGTGCCACCGCCTCCCGTAGCGCGTCGACGGCTTCGTGCAGGGCGTCGGTGAATGTCAGGGGGGCGTTTACCATTTTGCGAACCCTCCGTTAGATCGTGACGGGCGGGAATAGCCGCGCATCTTGCCCCGGTGTCGGTCACGGTTGTCGTTCGCAAACTCCACCAGTGCCGCGTAGAGGTTCGGGTACTCAATCGCCGGGTGGGTCGGCAACTTGTGGACCGGGTTATCGGTCGTAGTCGGAGCCGGTTCGGATACAGTGTTGCAATAGTTGCAATTAGATTGGGTAGTCGTTATACTATCCATGCGTGGTTTATCTCCGCGTTCGTTTTCGTCGGCGAACGCAATAGGTCGGTGAAATCGCTCCCGTCTTGTCAACGGGGGCGTTTTCGTTTTTACGGTGTTCTCCCTCGCTTCGACCGGTTCGGGGACGTTGGCGCGTCCCCTCCCCGCTCCCGCGCCGCGAGGCTAATCGGGCGGGAATCGTGAACAGTGGTGTGGTGATCAGAAGATCAGTTTTGCGAACCGATGGTTTGTAAATCAATCCCCACCACAACAAGACGCTCCATGAGGGCGAACGAGCAGGGGCGAGAACCGTTAAGAACGCGACGTAGGGTGTCAGGAGACACGCGGACGCGATAGGCAATGGTAGCTAGATTATGCGATGCATCAGACAGCACCGATTAACGCCTCAGCCAATGCATTCGGTGATGTGATTCCCCCGGAGGGATCCAAATTGACAGTTCGACGCGGGAAACGGTTTAAGGCAAGAGCAGATATTGCCGCCATGACCCTCTCCATGTAATCAGGCTCGGTTGGTATGTCTAAAATGACCCGGGTTTCCCCGTTCCGTCCGGGTTGAACGCGGCACCGCATCCGAGGATCTAAAATATCAATCGCCATAAAAAACGCTCCTATCGATTCGTTGATAGGAGCGTATCGTTCCAATAATGTCGGCGCGATTGATTGGAAGTGTTATTCGTTGTTTACTTTTTATTGCGACTCGACAGATAGTTCAAGTACTTCGCGACTGCATCTCTGATATTCGCTTTGGTATCTGCACCCAAATTTGAACTGACTAACCTTTTCGCTTTTATTTCTTTATCACTGTACATCCCATACACCTTCGCGTGAATCTCATCCCTGCTTAGAATCACAGATAATTGAAACGCTTGTCTTTTCACCACGATGCGTACCACGCGGATTTTTCGCCCACTAGGGCGAAGAGCATCGGGTTGTCCGATATTTTTGCTGGGGAAGGGACGCCGAGACGCCTCGTGCCTGTTGTTCGCCCTAAAATACGAGTTTATTAGTTGTTTAGCCTCAGTCGTTAGGTAATTATTCGGTCTGCCCGCACCTTTTTTTGTGACCCGACCATCATTGATTCGAGCAACCCCCTTCATCTGCTGACCTGATAGCCATCCTTCAAGAGCGGCTTTGTGCTGCTTAAAGACCGTTTCCGCTTGCTCAGCACATCCCTTCCAAACATGGAATTCGGACGGCGACCAATCATGGTGAATGACGAATACACCGTCTTGCTCCACCACAAAAGAACGGACAATTGATTTGCGTCGATAAGAATTGAAAAGCAAATCGTAGATGCGACGTTTCTCTTTGGTTTTTCTTATGCTATGCCACGAGTAGGTAGCTGATGCGTCGTCATCATCATCAGTGATTCCAATGCCAAGTAGTAATCGGCGCATAGGTTCCACCGAGAAAAAACCCATCCCTGTTTCAGGGTCTTTAGGCTCAACCATCATTTTTTCACCCCTCAGGAGTGGTTCGCGCCATATACGAAGCCGATGTGTCAGTGCTCTTACGCGGCGGGACCGCATAAGCATCCGCCAAGGCTTGTAGCCTTCCAGTGCCTGTAAGTAGGGAGATCGGTCACGTCCACTTGTAGGTTCCAATATACGTTGTTCGATTACGAATCGGAGTCGTGAACCTGCAGTAGCATAGCGGAATGCGTTATAGAACAAGGGGACACTATCAATCGCGGGCTTATTATTGCTGCCTTGTAAGAAACGTAATATACCGTTCTTCTGCGAATCGCGTTTCTTGTCGCGGAGCGGTGGATTCATATCGAGGAGGTCATTAATTCCGCAATATAAGTTCGCGGTGAGGCATACAGCACCGCCATAGCCAGAATGTTTGGTTGAATCTTTGTACCATTTAGTGTCACACGTAGCTTCCCGTGTGAAAATCCTGTCCAAGCAGGGACATTGTGACAGGTTAAGACCCGGGGGGATGGTCCCGCATGGACGAAAATGTTGCCAAGTCTTCCTTTCATAGTTGCCCATGCCCGATGGGAAGGGAAGGGTTAAGCGGACTCGTTTGTAGTACCGCCATTGATAAGGGAAGAGGCGGTCGAAAACGACCTTGTTGCCACGTCTGTAGAGAAAAATCGCCACCGTTACCGCCCCCCTTCGATTCTTTAAGCCGGTCAGCCGGTGACGACAGACGATGCGCCGCCGCGAGGTCCGCTTGCGAGATAGAAAGATACCGGTTCACCATCGCCATGGATTCATGACCGAGTGCCGCTTTGAGGGCGAAGATGTTCGACCCGTTCTTGAGCATCAGGCAGGCGAGCGTATGCCGGAATGTGTGAGGCGACACGCGCACGGTCGGCGGTATCTTCGCCCGCTTCCCCACCCGCGAGATCAGGAGCGCGACACCGCAGCGCGTCAGCGCGTTCGCCCGCGCGTCGATGCCGCGGTCGGACAGGAACGGCGGTTCACTCGGGTCAGCCTTGCGCCGTTCCGCCTGGATGTACTGCCACAGTGCCCTCTTGCAGTTGCGCCCGAAATTACACGTCCTGCTTTTCCCGCCCTTCCCCTCGCGCACCAGGATCACCCCCGCGATACAGTCCACGTCGCCGACCGTCAGGGCGCAGAGTTCGGAGAGGCGGATACCCGTGTCGAGAAACACCGTCAGTATCGCCTCGTCGCGGAGCGGGTTCAGCGTCTTCTTCGCACTGGAGAGCATCGCCGTCACCTGTGCCTCGGTGAACGGTTGTACGTGGTCCGGGCGGTCAATAGGCGCGTCGATCCGGTCGAGGGTGCAGGTGTCCAGTTCCCCGTCCTTCACCAGCCACCGCAAGAAGGCGCGTATGGATAGGTGAAACGACTTCACGGAGCCGGATTTGAGCGGTTCTATTTCGCGCGGGTTGTCCCAGCGACCGGATTCGTCCAGATGCGCCCTGTTCAGGTACAGAAAGAACTTCTGGAGTTCGAGGTGCCCCACCTGTTTCCATCCCTGTTTCTTCGCGAGCCACAGGACGCGACCCACACGATACCGGTGGTTGGTGAGCGTCGCCTGGGAGTGCCGTTCTATGTCGCCCCGGATCAGAAACGACTCGATCAGGGACTCCAGACGGTGAAACGGGACAGAATCACGCGAAGCGGGGGGCGTGACTGACTGCTTGCGTGCCGTAACGCGGGTACGCGTTTTACTCAATAGAAGTGAACTTTTTTCCATTTTAGCCTCTCTTTGGGTCAAGATAGGCTCGCAAAACGGTTCTTTTGATGATCATCGACTGTCAAGACACGCCAATGTCTGACAATCGGAAGCCTTTGACGGGAATCGGACCCGTGACCTCTTCTTTACCAAAGAAGTGCTCTACCACTGAGCTACAAAGGCAGGAGGGCATTCCGGGGAGGAACACGCCGTGAGAATGTATCACGGCGCGGGTCGCGTGTCAAGCGAT
>JACMIS010000710.1 GCA_014381035.1 Armatimonadota bacterium | reverse complement strand
CTTGGGAGTCTTGCTACACTTGACCCCGTGCTGTTTTCCCGCGAATGCGCCGGTTACGGTCCCCGCGCTCCGTGCGGGGACCGTAACCGGCGCATTCGCGGGAAAGCCTCCAGGCAAACCAAACAGCAACGAGCACCGCAGGTGAAAGCGATGCAACGTAAGGTTGCCCCCGTCCGGGAGGACAAAAAAGAAAATCAGCCAAGAGGAGAACGGCTTACTTTTTGTAGATTTGCGCGGTAGGAATTTCCAACAGTTGTTGTCGGATAAACTTGGTCCCGCCGATTGCTACGATAAAATTCGTCTCGCCGGGTAGGGAATCCATCCGGTGTGCCAACGCTTGTAGCACCCGTGTGATATCATCCGCCGAGCTATACCGTGCCCAATCATGGGTCAGCGTGACCGCGAGGCAGTACAGCGGTCTATCCGGGAAATGCGTCACCACTTTCCGCACGAAAAACGCTTCGCTAACATCCCCGATAAGTGCCAATCGGGCACGGATTGCGGCGATCAGCGCGTCCGAGGTTTCGTGAGGTAAGTATCGGTCGCTCTTCAGTATCACCGACGGGTCGCGCTCCTTTTCAGCGGCTTGTTCTTTCTCCACATGGTTCTGGATGCGCTCCCGCACGGCTTGCAGAGCAACGTCATCGCCCCGGTTTTTGTGGAACGCGTATATCAGTTGCAGGGCGGGAAATACCGCGAGGGACGACGCGGCGCACGCGGTTTCCAGATGCTCAATCCCGTCTGCGACATCCTGCGCAAGCAAGATACGACCGATAGCGAAATGGGCGCGAGAAATCGATTCCGGTCCGCCGGTCGCCAGGATCGCGTGAAATAGTGGTAAGGCGACCGCCGCGCCGTGGAAATCTTCGGTCAGGTCTGCCTGTTCCCATGCCTCCGCCGGGGAGAGCGTTTCTCCCGCCAGCACGCGTGCTTCCAACTGCTCCAACCGTTGCCGCGCTTGTTGCAAGACACGGTATTTCTCGTGCCATGCGGGGCGAACATCAGCGAACCACTGATTATCCAACTGTCGGATCAATCCGGGCAGGTGTGTGCCGAAAAGGCGGGTGGCATCCGTTGCGGGTGGGTCGGGAAGATGCGGTTCCTGACCCAAGGCACGCAAGCGGTCGGCGAGTGCGGGGTGCGTGTCCACAACATTCGTTTTTACGCGTAGTGCGTCCGCAAGAGCGTTGTCTGTCCCGGGCGCAGAGCCGGAGTGAAACGCCATCGCCAGACTCGAAAACGGCGCGGTAGGCGGTTCCGCCTGCTCCATCACACTTTGGGAGACGGATTTCCAGAAGGTGCTCAATCCCTGATCGCGGACCGGCAGGGCACAGAGCGCGTCTGCGAATACCCGCGCCCCGACCAGACGGGCGGCGCACGCGTCCGCCTCGTACTCATCCTGACGACGAAGCGCAAACGAATACGCGGCGAAATAGGGGGCGTACCACCGGAAAAACGGTTTCAGGATCGCGCCGCTGATCTTCGCGTCCTGAAGTTTTTCCATCAATTGTTCCCAGGTGATATTGACCCGGTAGATCCACGCGGAAAACTGCCCGTGACCGCCCCGCAAGTGTCCCAGTTCGTGCGCAATAACGGCTTCAAATTCTGGTTCGGAAAGAGCCTGCATCAACGGTAGACCGATAAGAAGGTAATTGCTCTGCCAGCCCAGCACCCCGAGCCGCGGTACTTGTACCACTGCCGCGTTCAGTTCGGGAGTCAGTAAGACATGATGAAATCGGGGGGCACCCAGCGCGGTGGTCAACCGGTCGATCATCTGAAATAGTGGCCCCGCGTTTTCGCGGTCAAGGGGAATACCTTCCGGCTTATCGAATTTGACCCAGAGTGCAGCCAGCGTCGCCAGAGTGAAGCCACCGACGATGGCAAACAACTTGATCATCGCGAAACTGTTCGAGCGGGCGAAATAGGCGAATAGTACCAGGGCAATGGTGAGAACGATGCCAACCAGCAACAGGAGCAGGATGAACGCGTACCCCAGTACCGCCAGCAAGGCGACGCGTGCCCGGTAACTGGCGGGATTCTTCTGTGCGGCGATCTCCAAACGCTCCACAAGCGCGACAAACGCTTCCTGTTTCATTCTATTTCTCCGGCATACATTGTATAGGGGTTTAGCCTGCCTCGCTGTCGGTCCAAGGAATATATCGGACGAATAGTCGCTTCACCGCAGGTCAATCTTACAGGGGGCTGTCGCCGCTAAAATGGTTCCGGTTGCCCTGAACGGTAGAGTGTCCCTAACGGGTATAAATAGCCCATGTCTGAACCAAACCCCGCCACACTGCCCCCTGAGGCATTTCGCCGCTACGACGAGTCGCCGGACGAAGCGTTTTATCAGACGCCGCGCTTTGTCACACACATAGACGACGGTGCGATTGCGGCAGTCACGCAACTGTACCGGGAGTTTTTCTCCGAAGGCGGTGCGATCCTGGACTTGATGAGCAGCTGGATCAGCCATCTGCCACCGGAAGTCACCTACCGCGAAGTCGTCGGACTCGGTATGAACCGCGCGGAGTTAGCCGCGAATCCACGCTTGACCGAAGTCATCGTGCAAAATCTGAATAACGACCCCATGTTGCCCTTCATGGACGATCGCTTCGATGGTGCCGCGATCTGCGTTTCCGTGGATTATCTGACCGATCCGGTTGCCGTCTTACAGGAGACCGCACGCGTATTGAAACCAGGGGCAGCGATAGTGATTACGTTCTCGAACCGTTGCTTCCCAACAAAAGCCGTTGCGGTGTGGCACGCTCTCGACGACAACGGTCGCAGGCAACTTGTCGCGTATTTTCTGGAAGCGGCGGGGGAGTGGACCGACATACAAGAACTCGACCGTAGCCCGGCGAGTCGGCGTGGAGACCCCCTCTACGCCGTGGTCGCCCGCCGCACACAACGTCAGTCCCACACAACAGAGTGATCGGTGTACTCGCCTTATATTCGACTATTCTTGTCCCAAATTGACAAACAAATGGCGCGATAGAACAAAGATATAAATCAGTGGATCGCGTTACAATGGTTATAATCCTGTCCTAACGATACAAATATCATGCGGACTAATGACAAGCGATTTGAACCCGATGCAAGCCGAGTAGCCGGTGCTCTCATGGTTTGGATAACAATCCGCCCGGAAAATCCGGAATAAATTGAACTCGTGCGGTTTCTCGCCTATACTGAGTTTTTACGTGGTAAGTCAGGCGGTGCCGCACAGAACCGGTGTCGCAATTTCCAACGAAGTCGATTCGCACCCATGCCTAAAACAAAACACGTCCTTTATCCCTTGGTGTTCGCGGCACTGCCCCTTCTGCTCGCGTTCGCGGTGTATGGCGCACCGACCAAACCGTCCGTGCAGAGACTTCGCTACAACCGCGACATCCGCCCGATACTTGCCGAAAACTGCTTTTCCTGTCATGGTCCGGATTCTGCGGCGCGGCAGGCAGGGCTGCGGCTAGACCGATTCTCCGATGCGACGGTGCGGCGCGGAGGGCGTGCCGCCATTGTTCCCGGCGACCCGATAGGTAGTGGCGTCGTGGAGCGGATCACGAAGCCGGATTCGGACGGGCTACGTATGCCCCCGATAACGGGTCACAAACGACTCACGGAAGCGCAAACCGGGACCATTATCCGCTGGATCGCGGACGGCGCACAGTACGAAACCCACTGGTCGTACCAACCGCCGCGCCGCACGGCGTTGCCCCCGATTAAAAACACGAAATGGGTGAAAAACCCGATAGACCGATTTGTGCTGGCTCGCCTCGAGTCGACCGGACTACAACCCGCCCCGGAAGCCGACCGCCGTACCCTCGTGCGCCGCGTCAGCCTCGACCTGACCGGACTCCCCCCGGAGCCCGCCGAAGTAGAGCGATTCATCGGGGATCGTTCGTCGGACGCCTACGAAAAGATGGTGGACCGGTATCTTGCCAGCCCGCGCTGGGGCGAGCATCGCGGACGCTACTGGCTCGACGCCGCCCGCTACGCCGACACACACGGCATCCATTTCGATAATTATCGAGAGATGTGGTCGTACCGAGATTGGGTGATAAACGCTTTTAATAGCAATATGCCGTTCGATACGTTCGGTATCGAGCAATTAGCGGGAGATTTATTGCCGAAACCGACACTGGACCAGCAAATCGCGACTGGTTTTAACCGCTGTAATATCACCACCAATGAAGGCGGCTCGATTGACGAGGAAGTCAATGTGATGTACACGCGGGATCGTACCGAAACGACCACTGCGGTATTCATGGCGACGACGGCGGGTTGCGCCGGATGCCACGACCACAAATTCGACCCGCTGACGCAGAAAGAATTTTACGCTCTCTCGGCATATTTTAATAATTCGACGCAAAAAGCGATGGATGGAAACATCAAGGATACGCCGCCAATAATCCCGGTCCCGCGGATGGGGGATCGAACGCGGGCGACGGAACTGGAGCGGGAGATCGCCGGGCTTCGCGAGCAGGCGAAACTGCGCAAGGAGACGGCGCGACCGTCGTTCGAGAAGTGGCTCGGCGCGGCGGACGCGGCGACGTTCGCGGGAACGGTGCCGACAAAAGGGTTGCGATTCGCGTTGCCGTTGAAAGAAGGAACCGGTTCGTCGGTGTCGGCAGTGCGGGATGGGGTGAGTGCGTCGGTGGCGGCGAGTGCGGAGCCGGGCTGGGAGTCCGGGCAGGTTTCGGAAAAGGCGTTCGTGCGGAAGGGGGGTAGCACGGTCGCGCTGGCGAATGATGGCGATTTCGAAAACAATCAGGCGTTCACGTGCGCGGTCTGGGTGAAGGTGATGCCGAACACGGGCGGCGCGGTCATCGCACGGATGGACGATCAGAACAATTATCGGGGCTGGGACATCTGGGTGGAGAATAATCGCGTCGGGACGCATATCATCTCGAAGTGGCCCGAGGACGCGGTAAAAGTGGTGACGCGGGAGCCCGTTGTGGATGGCAAGTGGCATCAGATCAGTATCACGTACACGGGCGGAATGAAGAAGGAAGCGATCCGGGTGTACGTCGACGGCGTCGCGAAAGAGACGGATGCGCAGGCGGACGCGCTGAAAAGCACGATTCGCACCACAGTTCCGCTGAAAATCGGGCAGCGCAGTTCGACGAGCGGCATCGAGGGGATGGCGATTCAGGATGTGCGGCTGTATGACCGCGCACTCGGCGATGACGAAGTGCGTTCGCTGGCGAGCGGGACCCGGACCGCGTATCTCGTCTCGCGGGGCACGGCGGGGCTTGCCGCGCCGGAGAAGGACGAGTTGTTCGCGGGATGGTTGACCGCCCAGGACGCCGAATATAAGGAGCTTTTGGCGAAGATGGCGGCGCAGGAAGCGGAGCAGGGAACAATCCGTCAGCGCGGGACCGTGGCACATGTCGCGCACGAGCGGGACGGCGAACCGATGGCGTATGTGCTGTTCCGCGGCGAGTACGACAAGCGGCGCGACCCGGTCAAAGCGGTGACGCCGGCGTTCCTGCCCGCGATGCCGAAGTCGTACCCGAAGAACCGTCTCGGCTTCGCGAAATGGCTGTTCCTCCCTGAGCATCCGCTGACCGCCCGCGTGACGGTAAACCGGTTCTGGCAAGAGATGTTCGGCACCGGGCTGGTGCGCACGTCGGAGGATTTCGGGATCGCCGGGGAGCAACCGTCGCACCCGGAACTGCTGGATCACCTCGCGGTGGAGTTCCGCACGAGTGGGTGGGACGTAAAGAAGTTCTTCAAAACGATCTGTATGTCGGCGACGTACCGACAGGCGGCAACGTCGACCCCGATGAAGAAGCGACTGGACCCGCAGAACCGTCTGCTTTCGCGGGGACCGCGCTTCCGCATGGACGCCGAAATGGTGCGCGACTACGCGCTGGCATCGAGCGGGCTTCTGGTGGACAAGCGCGGCGGTCCGAGTGTGAAACCGTACCAACCGGGCGGTGTCTGGGAAGCGGTCGCGATGCCCGGTAGCGACACCCGCGAGTACAAACAGGACGGCGGCGAGAACCTGTACCGGCGCAGTCTGTACACGTTCTGGAAGCGCAGTGCCCCGCCCGCATCGCTCGATATTTTCAACGCGCCGAGCCGCGAGGGCTGCACCGTCCGCCGCGAACGTACGAACACGCCCTTGCAAGCCCTGGTGACGATGAACGACACGCAGTTCGTGGAAGCCGCCCGTTTTCTCGCCCAACGCGCCCTGACCGAAGGCGGACCGAACGACACGAAGCGGTTGGACTTCGTCGCGCGGCGTCTGCTCGCCCGCCCGCTTAAACCGCAGGAGCGGATGGTGCTGGAGATCGGTCTCGACGATCTGCAAACGTATTACCAGGCGAACCCCACCGACGGTCGCGCCCTGCTCGCGGTCGGCGAGGCGAAGGCGAGCGATAAAATCGCGCCGGAGAAGCTGGCGGCATGGACGATGGTAGTGAATCAGATGATGAACATGGATGAGGTACTGAACCAATAGTCGGTGCCTTACCACCGACAGAGCCGCGTATTGCTCCCATTGGGGGAGAGGAACAGATCAGGCAACCTATGAGAACGAACTCGTGCATCCGGCTTAACCTGTCGGCGAAAACGGTGTATACGCCTTTCGGAGTCATCGTTGCGGGTGCCATCCTGGGGGGAGGCGTTTCCCTGCAAGCGTGGGGGGCGCATCCTGCGGTCACTCCCGCTATTGCTCAAACCGATTCATCGACGCATCCCGCGATCCCGTCGGTAGAAGTCCCTTCGCCGAACGCGCCACTCCTGGAGGCCCCGGTCTCGCTTGCCTTTAGAACCGCGGACGGGAGTACGCTGTACACGCGGCGGGTAAACCAGATCACCGGGCGCGCCATTCAGGGAAACCGGGAATGGCTCGGCACGCACCTGGGGGTGAAAGTGATCGATTCGAAGACGAACCGGGTCCGGCACTACACCCGCAGAGACGGTCTGCCCGGCGATTACGTCGAGGACATCGTCGCGGATGCGAAAGGCGTCTTCTGCGTCGTCCGGGTCGGCACCGGAGCCGGGCGTATCGCGCTGTGCGGACTGGACCCCGCGAGCGGAAAGTGGAAAACGCTACAGGAAGCCAAACCACTACTCGTATGGGACAACGGCAACGACGGCTGGCGGGAAGGCGGCAACTGGCGACGGCTCCGGGGACGTAGCCGACTGGCGATCACCCCTCACACCCTGCTATTCGCTCCCGCCACCGTCGGTCGCGAGGCCGACGCCGTACTGTACATGTTCGACCGTGCGGCGAAAACGGTGCGTCCGATCTCCTGGGACTCCAACGTGCGTGCGGATAACCCGGTGCTGGGGGTGTCGTTCCTGGGGCTGAACGGATCGCACGCGCTTCTCGGTACCAACCTCGGCCTGTTTATGATCCCTTTGCCATCGGGGAAAGGGGGTGCCGACACCGAAGCCGTCTGGCAGAGATCTCTGGCGGACCGCTTCGTGGACGGCGGTGCTTTATCCCCCGACGGGAAAACGCTTTGGCTCGCCGTGCATGACCGGATCCCGAAGAGTGCGGCGTCGCAGGGACGGTCAGACAGTGGTGGCAGCCAGCAATGGAACCTGGTCGCCGTCGACACGCAGACGCGGCGTGTTACGCCTGCCGCGCCTCTGGGCGGCATTACCCGGACATTTCCCGAAGCCGTCACGCTGGACGCCGGAGGGAACGTCTGGCTGACATCCCGCTCGGGGGGCGAATCCCGCCGCGTTATTTTTCCCGCGAGCGGTGCCCCCCCGGCTCTCGACCCCAACCGATTTGACCGCTACACCCCCACCACAAATAGCTGGGCGAATCTGACGTTCGGGGGCGTCGACATGAGCGCGAAGACCGACCCGTCCGCCTCCCCGCGTCAGGGACGCACCGCATCGGCACCGCCTACGGTTCCCGCTAGCAAGGATCGTGTTCCCGACGCCGCCGTGATCGAACTCGCGCTCGAACGGGCGACCGATGACTCTGCCCTTACGGGGAATGGAATCGTCTATACCAGCGACGATCTCTACTCGCCCCTGAGTCGCCCCCAGATCTGGGTTCGCGCCCGTTTCCCGCACTGGCATTGCCCGGCCGAGCGCGAACCGGTCCGACCCGATTACAGTATCACCCGTGACCCGGCGAAGCCGGGCTGGGTCTGGTCGAGCGACGGTCGCACGCTGGTACACCGCCCTGGAACCGCGCAGAGTAGCTCCGCCGAAGCCGTCCGGTATACGTTCGAAGGCGGCGGTTCGCTTCTGGTGCGCCCCCGTGTGGAAGCGATCATTGCGCCCGGCGGCGATAGCAACACGGTGATCGTTCATACCGCGTCCGGCGTGTTCGAACTCCAGGACGCCGACGCGTCCTGGAAGCCGTTGTACCGACCGGATGGGAACGGTATCTTCGACGGCCTGAACAATCAGATGGTGCGCGTCGGCCCGGGCGGCGGCACGATCCTTTTTCGCCTTTGGGGCAATAAACAGCCGCTCCGCTACCT
>JACMIS010000709.1 GCA_014381035.1 Armatimonadota bacterium | reverse complement strand
GTGTACGTGCCGTCGCCATTATTCACAAAAAGGAAGTTCGCCCCGTTCTCGTTCGCGGCAAAGATGTCCATCGTTCCGGGCACGGAAATGAGTGGGAGCGAAACCAGTGCGCGACCACCGGTGATCAGCGCGATCCCGGCGTCCTCGGCGGCGTCGTGCATCTCGTCCATCCCGTTCGTTTCATACAAACGGAACGGTCCCCCGTAGTTCGCGACAACGAAACTGTACCGCCCGGTGCCGAATCGGTCCGTGGCGCATACCGAGCGACCGGCGACGAGATTCACACTATGATGGTTCGTCGGGTTCGTGAAAAGATCATGCCATTCGCCGCCGCGAAACGCAAACAGGTTATCGCCGAACCGTTTCGCCCCAAGAAACGTATCGGTGTTCAATACATAGATTTCCTCGCGTCCGTCGCCGTCCATGTCCGCCGTCGCGACGCCAATCGCCTGACGATTCGACGCGGCAAGGAGGGGATCATAGCGGTCTACGAGCCGTTCGCCGTCCCAGGCTAATACCCGGTTCGGGAAGCCGAAGCCCGCGATAATAAATTCAAAGCGACCGTCGCCGTCCACATCGGACACGGCAACGCCGTAGCCAAGCATGGGCGGGTTGTACACAAACAGGTCGCTAACATCGGTGAACATCGTCCTTCAGTGTACCCGACTCCCCGTCGGAAATGGCATCGTCCGCCAGCCATTCGCACGACAACGGGGGGTGACGGTATAAATCTTGCTATGATCTACCTCCGGTCGCGGTCATAACACCGGATCAAATACTCTCGGCAGGAAATACCCTATGTCACGCACTTCTTATCTATCCTTTACGGCAGTCGCCACTATCGCCACGCTTATTTTGACACTCGCAAACGCACATGCACAAACCGTTTTCACGAATGAAGCCGCTTTCGATGCAGCCACCGGTACGAACCTGTCTTTCGGGTTCGAGAACATCGCGCCGTCGGAAAGTTTCGCCGAAGACCCCGACGTTTCGCCACTTACTTTTATCGTCGAGGGGGGGAGCGACCCGACCGTGCGCGTATTCGATAGCGTCGGGGAAAGCGACCGATTCAGTGTGAACGGCACCGATTCTCTTGTCGCCGGACTCGCCGGGGGAGGCTTCCCCGCAACCGTGACAATCGCGTTCGGAACCGGGGTTTCTGCGTTCGGCACGGAGATCAGTCTGGTAAATAGTCTCGGCACGACGGTAACGAACAACTTCGTTTTCGTCCAGTTGTTTCAGGGTGATTCCCCGGTCGGTGACAGCTTTTTCTCAAACCCGTTCCCGACAGGGTTTTTGGGTGTCGCCTCCGATGATGTTTTCGACCGCGTTTCCATCACTACCGGTACCGCCAATGGCACCCCGTATCAAGTATATGACAACGTTCAGATACAGGTTGTCCCGGAACCGGGTGTCGCAACACTTTTCGCTATAGCACTCCCTTTCCTCGGCACTGTTATTTCACGCCGGAGGAAACTTGTCGCGTAGCGCAAGGACCTAAGGCAGTGCGTCGCGGTTGCCGAGCCGGGCGATACGCGGCGCACCCAACTCTGCTTCATTCCACGGGATGCGGTAGGGGATACCGGGAAGCAGATCGAAGCAGTTATCCGAAACCGGCATATCGCCGTTTGCATCGAGACACACGCCCCAGCAAAACACTTCGCTCTGCAGGTCAAGGATGGAGTCCTTGACCTGCATGGTGATAGCCGGATCACGCACCAGATCGAGCTCATGGAATCGAGCAAAGAGAGCTCGGTGCTGTGCGACCACAATGCCATCATTGTTGTAAAGGACGGCGAAATAGAGCCGATTCGCCTCCGGTGTCGTGCCATAGTTTCCCAGAAGGCTCTTTCCATTCGCCGGAATAGTCAGCGTTCCGCGTTCGAACTTGACACGCCCTGTCCCGTCCGGGTTACAACAGACGAACAGACTCCGTCCGACGAAATCGTAACGCGTATCGTTGACGCCGTACAGGGAAATTTGTTTGTTCTGTTCCGCAGCGATCACGACCGATATCGGAGCGAACGCACGCCGTACCGGATGGAACGCTAACTTCTTGCGCAGGTAATAATCCACAATCGTCCAGCCGTGGGTCGCGGGCCACGAATCGTTGAACATCCAGAAAATCGCGGCGGACGAGTCCCACATTCTGCGGCGATAGTTCGTGACGTACTCCGCGATACCTTCCGCCTGTAACAAGCCCGAGACGAAAGCGTATCGCTCGTAGTCCAGCGTGAGCGGGTCCAGACCGGTCCATAGTTGCACGGTCTGGTAGGCGTGCCCGAGAGTGCCCGGTCGCAGATCATTCATGGCGAACGGGTTGTCGTGATGCTCCCACGATGGCGAAAGCAGGTAACGCTGATTCTCCGGCAGAAAATCGCACAGAGTCGCGGGCGTCGAGCAACCCAACACGCCCCCCTCGTTCGGGAATCGGTCGGTTTGCGTCCGGTAAGCCCACCAATCCGCGCCACCGCTTTGCCCGAGCGACACCATCCACGGGTGCTGATCGCCTTGAGATGGTTCACGGGGCGATACGGTGCGCTCCGGTGAGAACGGAGAAGAGATCCAATAGAACACATGCGGGGCTTCCGCTTCGGCGATGCGCGGCAACTCTTTGTGGAACAGCGCGTAGTGCGGTGCAAGCCGTTTTGTCTTCTGCCAGCCCCAGTGCCAGTCGCCTTCCTCGATTTCGTTATTGCCACACCAGACCACGAGCGACGGATGGTGCCCCATCTCCCGCATAGCCCAGGTGACTTCGGTTTCCACTTCCGCGACAAACGCGGGGTCGTCGCCGGGGTACTTGGAGCAAGCGAAAAGCAAGTCATGCCATACCAACATCCCTTTCTCGTCGCAGTAATCCATCAGAGCGGGGTCCGCGTACACGCCGCCACCCCAAACGCGCAGCATGTTGAAGTTAGCGGTCGCGGCAAGGTCAACCAATTCACGGTACCGCTCCGTTGTCATTGATGCATAAAGCATGTCGGCAGGGACCCAGTTACCGCCCTTGCAGAAAACCGGACGGTCATTGACGCGAAGCGTGAAGTAAAATCCCTTCTCCGGATGTGGCGACTGGTCTACCGCCACCTTTCGGAATCCGACATTTCGTAAAAAGAGGTTATCACCTGATAGATCGGAATTGGCGCGAAATGAAATGCAGACCGGGTAACGGTGTGCGTTGCCGTGTCCGATGGGATACCAGAGTTGTGGGTCAGGCACAGTCACAGTCATAATGTGTACCGACTCACCGGGAGGGATGATTATATCGGAATGATCCTCGAAAACGGGATCGCATCCCCCCGGTATCCCAACGCGCACGCCGTATGTCCAATCGGTGCATTCTGAACCGCCGTTTTGAACAAATACTGTCGCAGTGATAGTTCCGATGGCAAGATCGTCGGATAAAGAGGCGATGATCTTGACCTGTGTGATGCGTGGCGCATCCCCGTACTCGATTCGCACGTCGCCAAAGATCCCGACGTTCTGTAGCCGACTTTGCCAGTCCCATCCGCCTTG
>JACMIS010000708.1 GCA_014381035.1 Armatimonadota bacterium | reverse complement strand
TCGTTATCATCCGCGCTGGTACGCGAAAAGTAGGATTATGTATTTCGATAGAACACGATGGCGACATCGAGGTGGTGATCCCGGTTGCTCATTGTGAGTCAGTCATTAAAGCGATGGAACGTGTAGTCATGCGTGCTTCGCGATTCGACGACAAATCACAGCCAAATAGAAGCTCCGACTGAGGTCTCGATGCAACATGGCATAGGGTCTCATCAAAACGCAGGTTTATCCCCACGAGTCCCGAATGAACAATGACGACACCGATAGCAAATTAGCCATCCTGACATCTCAATGGATCAACGAGAATATTCCGACTGAACAGGCTGTTAGTAAGGTTGATTATATTCCTGTTACTGCGGAGGTGCGCAAGGTGTGGAGCTTCCGAGTCAGCCACAATCACGTCGAGGTCCTATTCAAAAAAACTGACGACTTAGATATACTCCTAACAAAATCACGCTTGTTAGCCTGGTACAAAGTTGATCAGGTCCTGTTTTTCTTTTTCGATTCGGACTTGGACTTATTGTTCGTGCTTGCAGGATGATGCGCTGGCGACAGCTTTGCCAAACGGCGTTTTGTCATGGTTCAATTTGAGGTGAGCCGAGAAAATGGCTGAGCGAAAATGCCACTTTCGATACAGAGAATTTTATGACGTGCCGCGAGTGATACTTCTCGCCACCAGTTTATTCGTGCTCGAAATGGAATCGCTGTTTGACGAAGAAAATGACGACTACAACGACTCCTACACCGTCACAGTCAATGGAGCAGTGCGAGACGACCTCGCAACCGGTTGGACGAATGTGGAGGGCGGAACCGGGTCTACCATAGGGCGGATTCCGGTCCGCGATTTAAAATTCGACAGGACCAAGCGGTCCTATTTCGTATCCCCTGCGTTCGACGACATGCTTTCGACCGCAGGTATTCGGTAGATAACGTTTATATTGGAAAGCCAGCGATTTGTCGGGGTAGAATGAAAGTCATGGGACAACCGCTTCATTTATTGCTGAGCGTCGGTGCTTACCTTAACGCGGTCCTGCTGGCGGCTTTCCTTCTGTCACGGTTGGGCTTGACCGGTTGGATTATTCTCCCTGTCGCTCTCGTACTGGCATTCCCGTTGCTTGCCGGCATGAGTACAGTTCTGGCACCGGTACTCGACAAGCTATTGGACCTGGTTTTGTTCAGCAGACTGGGCGACCCTCCCAGCCGGAGCAAAAAGTAAGGCGCGTGTCCCTGATCCTGTGTCCGGTCAGCGGCACGCGTCCGGGGATACGGTTCTCGCGGACAAAACCTGATCCACCGTAAGCTCCCGCTCGTACATGCCCAGATGACCGAATTCGCCACGTGGGCTTAACGTTCCCTCGACCTCAACGTAGACCTCGGTCACCGGTGCTGGTGAAACCGGCACGCCGTTCGGGAGGATGAGGGCGTAGATGGGCTGCGTATTTCCCGCGACCCAGTACGATTCGTCGCTGCCGCACGGGCGGAAAGCCGCTTTCTCGAAACCATCGGTAAACATCCCCCGGAACGTGCTTTTTGACGCCAGACGGTCGTCGTCGCGGGTACTCCCACCGCACCCCGATAGGCTGATAGCCAACAGGGCGATGAGCAAGACAGCCCCAGCGAGCACACTGTTCAGCGAAACCCGATTCTTTTCGAGCATTTATGTTTCCTTTGTGTCAGATCACCCGAACGAGATAGATTCTTGCCTTATTATCCCCCGAAACGGGAGGTCACAGGCACCGTCTCACAGAAGTTTTTCCGCGCATGACCGGCAGCGGCAATATGCCGCGAATTGTCTGTATAATCAGACGGCATGAATACCCCGATCCGCATCGTTCCCGGTACACCGGCAATCGTTCTCGCGCCGATGGACGGGCTGACGGACGCCCCGATGCGCGCGGTTCAGGGAGAGATCGGCGCGTTTACGTTCGCAGTCTCGGAGTTCGTGCGCGTCAGCGCGACCGTGGTGCCGAAATCGGTTTTTTATCGGCAGGTCCCGGAGTTGCACCACGGGGCGATGACGCCGCATGGGCTTCCGGTTCAGGTGCAGTTGCTGGGCGGGGATGCGGAGCGGATGGCGCAGTCCGCACTGGTCGCGTGCGCCGCCGGGGCGACGGCGATTGATATTAATTTCGGGTGCCCCGCCCCGACGGTGAATACCCACGATGGCGGCGCAACTCTGCTGAAACACCCGACGCGCATCCGGGAGATCGTCGCCGCAGTCCGGGGTGCCGTGCCACCCGCGATCCCGGTGTCGGCGAAACTGCGCCTCGGCTGGGATTCGACGGACGCGATTTTCGAGAACGCGGCGATGGCGGCGGCGGGCGGCGCGGACTGGCTGACGATCCACGGGAGGACCCGCGCTCAGGGCTACAAACCACCGGTCCTGTGGGAGAATATAGCGAAAGTGCGGGAGCAACTGTCTATCCCGGTGGTGGCGAACGGCGATATATGGACCCTCGCGGGGTTTCGCCGGTGCCGCGCGGAGACGGGTTGCACCCATTTTATGCTCGGACGAGGCGCGCTCGCGGACCCGTTCCTGACACACGCGGTCGCCGCAGAACTCGATATACACCCGACAAATCCCTCACTCTCACCCACCGACGACGACACAGCCCGGTTGGATTGGCGCCCGTATCTGCGGCGAATCATGGCACTCACGCCGCTCAATGCGGACGTTCCCCCGGCAAAGGCGTCGTTCTATCTGGCTTGCCGCTTGAAGCAGTGGCTGAAGATCGCCAACATGTGCGGAAACTGCTCGGCGTTCGACGCGGTGAAACGGGCGCAATCCGTGGAGGAGTTATTCACCCTCCTGACGTGCTTTTACGACACGACATGCGCCCCCTCCCGAAATTTTCCGAGCGGTAATTCTGTCCGGTCGGAAAACTTCAGGCAGGCGATCAGATAGTCACTTCCAGATAAAGCGAGACATCGCCCTCCGGCTTCGCGGGTGTCGGGACCGTATCCAGCGTCTCGGCGGACGGGATCACTCCGGGAAGGATTACTCCGGCGAGCATATGGTGGCAACGGTGGCTGGCTCCGTCACGGGTACTCACAATAGGGGAGCAACTTACCTTCTACGACCACAGCGGACTGCGAAAAACAGAAACGGGGCGTCACATACCTTCCGGGTGGAGACGCTTCGGG
>JACMIS010000094.1 GCA_014381035.1 Armatimonadota bacterium | reverse complement strand
CCAGGACCTTCAGTATAAGTACAACATCGCCCCGGACGCCACTTTCGTTCAGTCGTCTGGGGTGAGTACGCACGACCTGTTCGCGCAGGGCAAACTGGCGATGTATGTGTCCGGCATCTGGGAGGTGCCGCGCTTCCGCGAGGAGATTGGCGACCGCTTCGACTGGGACATCGCGGAGTTCCCCAAAGGTCCGACGGGGCAACGTGGCGTACAGGTCGGCTGGTCGGGGTATGCGATGACGTCCGGCAGCAAACATAAACCGGAGGCGTGGGAATTACTGAAATATCTCGCCGGTCCCGAAGGGTTGGGGCGACTCGCGAAAACTGGACTTGCTCAGCCCGCGCTTTCCGATCTCGCGAACTCGCCGCTCTGGCTGGACGGTCAAAAGCCGCGCAACCGCAAACTGACCATCGAACAAGTGCCATACGTTCAGTTCGAGGTACTGTACCCGAACTGGAAAGAGATCGAGGCGATCATAACGCCGAAACTGGAACTGGTCTGGAACAAATCCATGACGGCGGAGCAGGCGGTGAAAGCATTCCTGCCGCCCGCGCAGGCGAAATTGAACGAACTGAACTCGCCCCCGAAACGGACGCCGCTCAACTGGGGCGTGGGAGTCGCGGGTCTGCTCGTAGTCGCCACCGGACTCGTATTCTGGGTCTGGCGTGGAGCACAACAGGACCGAAAGTTCTGGGGCGGGGGAACGCATGCCCGAGGCGAAGCGCGAGCCGGATATCTGTTCATCGCACCGTGGTTGATCGGCGTTCTGCTATTCCTCCTCGGTCCGATGCTGGTTTCCCTTTTGCTGGCGTTTTCGTCGTGGGACATCATTTCACCCGCGTCGTGGGTCGGCACGGAAAACTTCCGGGAGATGGCGCGGGACGAA
This sequence comes from Armatimonadota bacterium, assembly GCA_014381035.1. Next base: position 629 of record JACMIS010000094.1, on the reverse strand, counting down.
CGGTTCACCTCAAGTCTACGGGCGACATTCCTGTATACGTTCTTCTCGGTCCCGCTCGGAGTCGCCGGGTCGCTGGCACTCGCACTTTTATTGAACACCAAGATTCGCGGGCAAGCCTGGTTTCGCACGCTGTACTATCTGCCCGCCGTCGCCTCCGCCGTCGCCGCGTCCTTAATCTGGCTACGCCTCTTCAACCCCGAAAACGGGATGCTCAACTATCTGATCACGCTGCTCCACCTGACGCCGGTTTTCGAGTTTTTCCAACTCACCGACCCGTCGAAGGGCTATGTCAATTGGCTTGGATCGGAGAAGACCGCACTTGCGAGTCTGATCATCATGAGCCTGTGGGGAGTCGGGGGCGGCATGGTGATCTACCTCGCGGGGTTGCAAGGGATACCGCAGTCCTATTACGAGGCGGCGTCTATCGACGGCGCGAGCACGTGGCAAAAGTTCAAGCATGTCACCCTGCCGCTCCTGACCCCGACGATTTTCTTCACCTTGATAATGGGCTTTATCGGCTCGTTTCAGGTATTTACGCAGGGCTTCATCATGACCGCCGGCGGACCGAACAACGCGACGCTGTTTTATGTGCTGTACCTTTACCAGAACGCGTTCCAGTTCCTGAAACT
>JACMIS010000707.1 GCA_014381035.1 Armatimonadota bacterium | reverse complement strand
GAATATCAGGACGGAATGCAGGGCGTGAGCGGTGTTGCCGGGGTAGGGGAAGCGGCGACGGCAGACTACCCAAAAGGTATCTGTCCATTGTCGCCGCCCTTTCGGACTGTTGTCGCCTATGGTTTGGAAGTAGCGATGCCGATTTGGGGAGCACCGGCGGTGGCTTGTTGTCCGGAATTCATGCGGATCGCCGCGATGATGGTTGCTTTCTGGGAAGGCGGGATGTTCGGGTTTGCCTCAACATCTTTGATCTGTTGCTCGACACTTTTCGGTTTGGACACAGGACCCGCGCCGATACTGTCCCCCCCACCCGAATCGGGGCGTGACTGAAAAACCGCAACCGTGGTCAGAACAGCGATGAGTGCTATCCCTCCGACCACCCATTTCTTCTTGTCTTCGCTCATTATCTTGCTTCGATTCCTGTCTGCCGCCCCTATCCCGAGATCGACTGCGGGGCAGGGGCGGCGTGTTATTTACCAGAGTGGGCAGCCTTTAGTCCCACCGCTACAATAACCCATGTAAACGTTGCGTTGGTAGTTCAGTCTGCCGCGCGGGATCGCTTTCACGTGACCGTCGAAGAAGATAAAGTTCGCCGTGCCATTGTGGCGATAACGGGGCATCGCATTACACCCGCCCCACCAGTCATGTTCCGGTGATTTACAGTCGTAGTCACCCCCGAAGTTGCCCCCCGGTGGGCGAATACCGGCTTTGGTGGTGCCGTTGTTTTCGCCGGTGATACCGTTGTCGCCGAGCCACGCCCATTCGTCGACCGGGCATTGCGCGTTACCGGTGTTATTCGTGGGGTCCCACCAGCCGGGGAAGCCTTGCAAACCGCCTTCCCATATCATGACCTTGCTGGCGGGCTCGGTTACCTTTGCGAGGGTTCCGACTTCACCGGTCGCGACTTGCCAGGAACCGATAAACATATCCTCCCGCACATGGTACTGTTGACCCTGATCCTGATCCGGGAACGAGGGACAGCGATAGATCCCCCCGGTCTTCCCGCCGTTTTTGTTCCCTACCCCGAGCTTGACATACGGGTCGATTGCCGTCGTCCATTCGGTAAAGGTGTTGAACGCGGACGGGTAGGCGGCATACGACAGCGGGAACGCCTCATCGTAATCCTGAACATACTGGATCACGCCGAGACCGATCTGCTTTTCATTGGAAAGGCAGGACGCAGAGCGTGCCTTCTCGCGAGCTTGTGCGAAGACCGGGAAAAGTATCGCTGCAAGTATAGCGATAATGACGATAATAACAAGCAATTCGATAAGCGTGAAGCCTCGTTTGATGCTCGATGGTAGTGGGCGGAGTGCCATAGGATACAACATGGATTTGGTCCTTTCCAAACAACGGTTGTCTGCGACGTGTAGCTATAAGGGTCGACATTAACCCTGCCCGTATAAACACGATTCGATTGTCGAACTCAAAGTAGTAGAACGGGTTTACTAACTGATTGCATTATAGCTCAGGTTTTTTCGCGCTGTCAAGGAGATTTCCAAACAGGCGTTCCTTAATTTTTACAGATGTTGGGAGTGGATTAAGGGGCGTATTCATTAAATGTCTAAATTTGGATAAAGTTCTGTTCACGAGTCGGTCTGGTTTTGTATCGATCTGTCTAAGGTTGGCGGTGCGGTAGAATGTTGGCAGGAATGGTCCGCGAATGAATATCATGATTACCTGTCCCCATTGTCACCAATCCACCTCGCAAGTCCGGGCGGGGTTGAGTCAGGGGCGCCAGCGGTATAAGTGTGCTCACTGCCAGCGTCGCTATATCGAGTCGCCGCAGACGCCGGTCTATTCCGACGCCCTGCATCAACGCGTTTCCGCACTGCACGAAACCGGGAAAGGGATCCGGGCGATAGCCCGTGAGGTCGGGGTCAATCACCAGACGGTAGCGAACTGGCTCCTGAAGAAACATGCCACTTCTGCCCTGACCGTCGCCCCGCCATTGACCGCTGAGGAGGCGATTCCTGAGCGCGGCTGGGAAGGAACGCGCGATACGGAACGCAGGCGAGCCACGATCCGGGATGTCGCCCTGCAGGCGGGTATTTCCACCGCGACGGTTTCCAACTATTTGAATAACCAGGGCTATATCCGCGCTGAAACGGCGGAGCGCATCCGGCAGGCTATCGAGGCGTTGCATTTCACGCCCAATGCTCTGGTGCGGGCGATCCGCCAGCGTCGGACACACATCCTGGGGGTTCTTCTTTTCGGTGTGACGGAACTGGAAAAAAACAGCATCTCGCAGTTGGTTCTTTCCGGCATCAATGAGGCGGCAGATCGCGCGGAATACAATGTTTTGCTCTACCCCGGCTGGCTCTACCGACCCCATCGTCATCCGGGATTGGCGTTTCTGGATGGTCATATTGATGGGCTGATCTGGGTCGCTCCTGGCTGGACAGAACCGGTGCTCGAAGAGGTCGCCCGTGCCGGACTTCCCGTTGTTGCTCTATTATCCCGTCATGTGCCGGAAACGGTCGGTTATGTGAATGCGGACAACATCCGGGGCGTGTCTGAGATGGTGCAATATTTGTATCAGCGGGGGCATCGGCGAATCGGTTGGATCGGACCGGCACACTCCTCGAACTATTCGGATCGTCTCGACGGGTACCGCCGGGGATTGGCTGCATGTGAACTCCCCGATGACGAAACGATCACTTATGTGTTGAAAGAAAATATCTGGGAAGAATCGCTATATGCAGCGGCTCTGGAGGATTGTCTGAGTCAACCGCTCCCTCCCACTGTTATCGTTACCCCCGATGATGGGCTGGCGGCAATTTTGATCCGGCTGATTCTTGCCCGTGGGCTACGCATTCCCGACGACATCGCGGTCGTGGGGGTCAACGGTATCCCGTATTACATTCAGGGCGTCGGCGACAAGTTGACTACCCTTCGCCAGCCCTTTCGGGCACTGGGAAACCTCGCCGTGAAAAACCTGCTGCAAAAAATCGCGGGTGCGCCTCATGAAGAATGTTGCTCGACGTTGCCCATGGAACTCATCCCCGGTCAAACGGCATGATCGCTTCGTTCGAACCGTGAACCGTTCCTGTCGCTTGTTTTACGGGGACGGCAGGAATACTCGGATACTTCACTAATTTGCGTTATCGTATTCTTATGGTAGAATATCTTATAATTTTATAGGCAAGGGTAGTCGCCGACTTTCGGGGGCTATAAGTCGATGGGGAGGCCGAACGGTCGTGTAAGCACCCCCGCTGTAAAGCGGGTGGTTTGCGGACACTGCGTCGGTCTCTTTTTTGTTTTTTATAAGCAAGCATAAAGACGGACCGACTAGTAAGGAGAAGAGGATGGATGTAATGACTCGTAGTTCGGTCACGTCTCATGCGATTGGGACATACCCGACCCCTAAAATGGTTGAGGATCAAGTATCGTTCTTTCCCAGAGGGGTGGTCGTAGAAGATTTAGAGACTGGTGATGTCAATGACCTCGTCGTTGTGCCTGTTGCTCTCGCGGACCCCTCATGTGGGCGAATATCGGACGTATCCCCCGTAGGCGCGGCGTTGCGAAACAGCAAAACAGGCGACGTTGTGGTGGTTCAGGTGCCTGCGGGTATCGTCCGCTACCGTGTTCTGAGCAGTATTATGAAAGGAGGTGAGTAGCATGGCGAAAACCAAAGACAAAAAGAAAAAAGACAAGAAGAAAAAGAAGTAACAGGTAATCTAACCGCTACAAGACCGTCGCGCGGAGCAAAGACTCCTCGCGCGGCGGTCCGCAGTATCCCATCCTGTCGGGCGTTGGCTATGCGGTGTTTCTAGTAATCCAAACAAACTTTTCGTGGCAATTCGTGCCATTGACGCTTGTTGTTTCGCACGGTAGAATTGTTCCTACAAAACCACGTGCGGACAAACGGTCCACACACGGCGACGATTTCGTAGCCCGTCCCGTATTTGCGGGTGCGGGCTTTTGCGTGTTTTAGTGGCGGTGGGGTTCCCGCTCAAACAGCAGCAAGACGCAAATATGCAGAGGAAGGCGAGAATCTATGTTTGAGGGATTAGCGGAAAAACTTCAGGAAGCGTTCAAGAAACTGCGCGGCGACCGGAAACTGAGCGAAGCCGACGTGGAAGCCGCCCTGCGCGAAGTGCGTATCGCACTGTTAGAGGCAGACGTCAACTTCCGCGTCGTCAAGGAGTTCGTTGCTCGCGTCAAGGAGCAAGCCATCGGTGGCGACGTTTTAGACGGTTTGAATCCGGCGCATCAGGTTGTCAAGATCGTCCATGGCGAGATGGTCAAACTCCTCGCGGGCGAGGGGGCGACCGACGACAACACGCCGATAATCACCGCGACCGGTCTACAGGACAAAAACGGTCCGGCGACGCTGAACCTTCATCCCAAAGGCTTGTCGGTAATCATGCTGTGCGGGCTTCAGGGCGCGGGAAAAACCACGCTGTCTGCGAAACTCGCCGCGTACCTGCGCAAACAGGGCAAGCAAGTTGTCTTAGCCGCGTGTGACGTTCAGCGTCCGGCGGCGATCAAACAGTTGCAGATTGTCGGCGAGCAGGCGAAGACGCCGGTGTTCACGATCCCCGGTTCGACCGATCCGGTGAGGATCGCCACCGATGCCAAGGCGTGGGCGGAAGAAAAGAAAGCCAATGTCCTGATCCTCGACACGGCGGGTCGTCTGCACGTGGACGAAACGTTGATGGACGAACTCAAGGCGATCAAGGCGGCGACCGAGCCGAGCGAAACGCTTCTGGTTCTGGACGCCATGACCGGGCAGGACGCGGTCAACGTCGCCAAGGAGTTCGACGGGGTTCTGGATGTTTCCGGGTTCGTGATGACCAAGATGGACGGCGACACGCGCGGCGGTGCGGCGATCTCCATCCGCGCCGTTGTCGGCAAGCCGATCAAATTTATCGGTGTCGGCGAGAAGATGGAGGCGATGGAGCCGTTCTATCCCGACCGCGCCGCGTCCCGCATCCTCGGCATGGGCGACGTAATGTCGCTGATCGAGAAAGCCGAGTCTGCGTTCGACGAAAAACAAGCCGCGCAGATGGAAAAGAAACTGAAGCAAGGCAAGTTCGATTTCGAGGATTTCCTTTCGCAGTTGCAACAGATGCGCAAACTCGGTCCGATGCAGGAGTTGCTCAAACTGATCCCCGGCGTCGGTTCCGCAATGAAAGACGTTGATTTTTCGGCGGGTGAGAAAGAGATGGCGCGGTTCGAAGCCATCGTTCGCTCGATGACGGTGGCGGAGCGTCGGCGACCGGAGATCATCAACGGCTCGCGCCGCAAGCGGATCGCGGCAGGCGCGGCGGTTCCGGTAGCGGAAGTTAACACCGCGCTAAAGCGATTCGACGACATGCGGCAGATGATGCAGGGGCTGGCGTCCGGGCAGATGCCGGGAATGCCTGCGGGGATGCCACCGATTCCGGGGATGAAACCCCCGCAGCGTGGGATTCCCGGAGCGCAACCGATGCCCGGTGCCGGGAGTATTGTGAAGCGAAAAGGGGGCGGTGGCAACAATTCGGGGGGTGACAAGGGCGGCGGTCCCCGGTTCGGCGGCTTTCCATTTGGGGGCGGGGGAAAAAATCCCTGACAGAGGGGGGCTAAATCGCAAATGGTGCGGTACAATGCCCGGGTTAATTCGCCGATTGACAAAATCGGCACCAGATTTCGTAGAAACGCAGAAAAGCAAAAAACGACGGATGTTGTCTTTTGCCCATAGCAGAAACTTAGGAGCAGGTATAAAGTATGTCGGTAAAGATTCGACTGCGCCGTGACGGCGCGAAAAAGCGACCTTTCTATCATGTGGTCGCCGCCGATTCCCGTCGGGCGCGGGATGGT
>JACMIS010000706.1 GCA_014381035.1 Armatimonadota bacterium | reverse complement strand
TCGACCCGCAAACCGTGACCCTGATGGATTTCGCGAGACCAGGGGCAATGACAAAGACGGATACGGCGATACGATTTATGTACCTGTTGCCGATCTCTTCCCGCGAGGCACTGGTCGAAAACACTCTCTTACTGCCGACACGGGGAGGCGCGAAAGACGCCCTCGCGCCGGAGGAGAATGCACTCGCCGGTCGCCGGGAGATTGCCGCGTATATGCACTCTCGGTACGGATTGCGTGACTTCACGGTAAGCAGCGAGGAACAGGGAATGATCCCGATGACGACCCGTGATTTTCCGCTCCGGACAGGAGCCAACACCTTCGCCATTGGACTCGCAGGCGGCGCGGCGCGACCGTCGAGCGGTTACGCGTTCCTGCGCATCCAGAAACGTTGTCAGGCTCTGGCTCAGTCGGTCACAAGCGGTGATTGGGGTCCGCTGAAGCGATCCCGGTCCCCGTGGCGGACCGCCGCGCTGGACCGGGTCTTTTTGCAGGCAATGCAACAAAACCCAGGTGCCGTTCCGGGCTACTTCGCGCGAATGTTCGCTCGCGTACCGCCGGATATGCTGGTACGTCTCCTGTCCGACACGGCTTCCTTTCGCGACTGCCTCGGCGTGATCCGCGTGCTGCCGTTAGGCGACTTCGTCCGCGCCGCCGCCGATTCCTGTCTCCCGCGGCTACACCCGGTTAGACAGGGCGGTTCCCACTGACGCCTACATCTGGTGCCGCTCCGCCGCGTACCGCCGAGGTAGCACTGCGCCCGTGGATGACCTATCCGGCGTGGGGTGCGATGGCCCTGGTACTGCTCGCCACAGTCCTGCTTCCCGCGCGAACGGTGTCGGCGATTGCTCTCTATCCATTTTTAATCAGCCTCGTTTTTCTGGGTCTGCCGCACGGCGCATGGGACCATCGGGTCATCGCCGCCGCATGGGGGATTCCCCTTTCATGGCGGCATCTGACGCTGGTATGTGCGGCATATGTTCTGATGGTCGGGCTGTACGGGGTACTCTGGCTCGCCGCGCCGCCAGTGGCTTTCGTCCTGTTCATCGCACAATCCTGGCTACATTGGGGGCAGGGCGACGCCGCATATCTTCGGTTATGGCTAACGACCAGGACCGGCGTGCCCCTATGGCTCATATGGATAGTGCGCGGAGGGGCACCCATCCTGTTGCCGATATTCCGGTTTCCCGAGGAGTTCGCCCGCACTGCTGGCGGGGTTACTGGTCTGTTCAAACTGCAGCGTGCGGAACTGTGGTCACTCCCCCCCTGGGTGTGTGGGGCGGGGCTGCTCCTGCTCGCGGTTTTTGTAGCGGCATATCTGATATGCGTCGTTCGCTCACTGAGTCCTGGTAATCCTATGAGCCGTGCCGCCGCCTGTGAAGACGCCGCCGAGGTCGCTCTCTTATACACCGTGTTCGCGGTCGCGAATCCGGTGCTTGCAGTGGGTATCTACTTCTGCTGCTGGCATGGCATACGACACATCGGGCGGCTCCTTTTGCTGGAAGAAACAAGCCGTGTACTTTGCGCAGTCGGGCAGACGGCTGCCGCGGGCGCACGTTTCGGGTGGCAGTGTTTGCCGATTCTGCTGGCAGCTCTGGGGATGCTGTGGGGAGCATACCTCTGGGCTACCTGTGCCGGAGCCAGTGACGGGGCGACGACCGCTCTCTCTGTCTACCTGGCTATGATCGCTTGCTTAACATTCCCACATTTCCTGCTGGTATGCTGGTTGGACCGCTTTCAGTCGCGAAATTGATTTCTCTTTATCCTGCCCAAATGGGAGAGCGTAAGGTACCCAGGTCTGGGTGGGAAAGATCAAAAGGGAAGGACATCGGGGAATAGCCGTGGAACGTGAGGGAAGCACCCGTTTCCCGGTGTTATAACCCTTTCGAGAAAGTTGCAATGTTGCTATGAATCCAGACTGCCTGCGGTACCGGCTGACTGACGACGAACGACGAACGTTTGATGAAACCGGCTATCTCGTATTGGAGGACGTACTACCTCCCGCCCGTGTCGCCGCCCTGACCACGCTTGCGGACGGGATACATGCCCGCGAGGTCGCGGAAGGGTTTGATCCGGCGAAGGGACTTTTTTATCCCAACTTCATCCCCGAGAGTCCGCTGTTTCAGGAGTTGGTGGACCATGACCGGGTGCTCCCGAAAGTCTGGGGGATCCTGGGCTGGAACATCTACCTCTACCACGCGCATCTGATCGTCACGCCGCCGAGCGGCGAACCGGTGAACGACAAAACCTACGGCTGGCATCAGGACAGCGGACGAGTGAACGCCGAAATCGAATCCCACCCGCGCCCGCGCCTGTCGCTCAAGGTCGCCTACTTCCTGTCAGACACGAGCGAACCGGGGCGGGGGAATTTCTGGGTCGTTCCCGGTAGTCATCTCGCGGATACGCTGGATCGCCCCGCCGGTGGAGTCGGGCAACCGGACGGTGCGGTACCGGTGCTGGCGAAACCGGGAACCGCGGTTCTTTTTGACCGCCGTCTCTGGCACGCCGGAACCCCGAACGGTTCGGATGTGACCCGCAAGGTTCTCTTTTACGGCTACGGTTACCGCTGGCTTCGCACCAAGGATGACATGACGGTGCAATCCTTATGGGGGCAGAGTGATCCCGTACGGCGGCAATTGCTTGGTCGGGGCGTCAACAGCAACGGCTTCTACAGCCCAACCGACGACGACGTGCCCCTCCGTGTCTGGTTGCGGGAGCATTTGCCGGACGAAGCGAAATAAAATATAAGGAAGCAGAAAATCATGGCATTGACGAAACGGATACTCGGACGAACCGGTCTTGAGGTGACCCAACTGGGCTATGGGGCGATGGAAGTGCGCGGCTCGCGCATCTGGGGCGGTCGCCCGGTCACGGAACAGCAAGCAGAGACTATCCTTAACGCGGTCCTCGATGTCGGCATCAATTTTATCGACACCGCGAACGATTATGGGCGTAGCGAGGAGTTTATCGGCAAGTATCTGAGCTCGCGGCGCGGCGAGTTCTATCTCGCCACGAAATGCGGCTGTACGGTGGTCCACAAGGACGAAAACGCCGACGATACGCCGCACGTCTGGACGCGCGAGAACCTGTTTCGCGGTCTGCACGAAAGTCTGGACCGGATGAAAACCGATTACATAGATGTGATGCAACTCCACAATCCGAGCGTGGAGCAGACCGAACAGGGCGATCTGATCACGGTGTTGCAGGAGATGAAACAACAAGGGAAAGTGCGCTGGATCGGCTGTTCGTCCACGTTGCCGCACATCACGACATATATCGAATCGGGCGTTTTCGACGTGTTTCAGATCCCGTATTCGGCACTGGAGCGTCAGCACGAGAACGTCATCTCACAGGCGGCTCAGGCGGGTGCGGGCATCATCGACCGTGGCGGCGTGGCACGCGGCGAGCCGGGCGCGGGACTTGGCGGCGCGGATAGATGGACGAAGTTCGAGGCGGCAAATCTGGACGAACTGCGCGAAGAGGGCGAATCCCGCACCGCGTTCCTGCTGCGCTTCCTGATCGCGCACCCGGACATTCACACCACCATCGTTGGCACATTGCATCCCGAACACCTCCGGGAAAACGTCGCGATCTCCGAAAAGGGACCGCTCACGCCGGACACCTACGCCGAAGTCAAACGACGACTCGACGCCAGCGGCGAGACACCGGCGATGTAGACTATTGGACCGGAACCTCGATCCCTTTCTCTGCGACGGGAAGGGGATCAAGGTTCCGGGTCGGGCTACTTGCGATCATTGTTTGGGCGAATCGCGCTCGGTGACGATCTCGCCCGTCTCGTTCGCCGAAACGCGATAGGTGCCGACCGTGGTTTTGAGCGTGAACAATGCCATCCGTCCATTCGCATCCGGGACGCCGTTGTAGGTGTATGTGAATGCGTTCTCCCCGGTGCGCGGGTCGCGGATCGCTCGCTTACTATCGGAAAGGTATGGCGAAATCTTCTCCGATACATTGCCCTGCGCGGTAGGGTACCGTTCATCGTAGTCTTGCGAGTACATTCGCAACGCCGTTCCCAGTTGCTTGACATGGCTCTCGACCTCTTTTCGCACATAGTCGAGGTACTTTGTTTTCGTCACGCCGCGGACCGATACCATGAGCAGGGCGTTGTTTTGTTCGTAGACAAGTGTCGGGCTTTCCGGCTTCCCTGCCACGGTGACCGCTTCGGCATCGGCGGCGATCACAACGCGCTCTTCGTTGTCCTCGCCCTCAGCGACCACGCAGGAAGCGGAGCGTTTCGCGCCGCGTTCGGTCCCCAGACTTCCAGATTCGGTGACAAGTCGTAACGGCGATGCTATCGTCTTGAATTTCGGAGTGTTGCCGCCGAACTTACGATCTTTGGGGCGTTCTAACTGTTCGCGCATCGTTTTCGTCCGGCGTTCCCAGAGCCAGAAGGTATGAATATAGGGTTTCGACGCGTCGCCTGTTTTTAGCGAGCGTTGTAGAAGCACGTCGTTTCCCTCCTGTCCCCAACCGTATACGGTGTAGGATTCGGCTTGATCCGTCAGTGCGGCACCGAGAATACCGTTCGCGGAAAGAAGGCGTGACACTTGTTTGTCCGATGTATTCGCATCCCAGTAGCTGATCAACGCTTCTGCCCGAGTGGGAGATGGTCGGACAGACATCAGGGGGCGGGACGTTTGCGCTGTGAGAAGGGCGACGGTCTGTACGGTCTGCCGGGCGCAATGCACGACAAGCAGGTCCGCATCCATCGGATAGGTCGTACCCGGTTTCGGCGGTGGCGGTGTCGAGTCGCCACTGGTCGGCACATGCGTTGCGAAAAAAGAAACCATCGCTGTTTCATTATCCGCGAGCCAGGTAATCTCGTCGGGAAATCGAAACACGGTCTCGTTATCGTTCCAGGTTTTCAACACCCCGGTACGCCCGGTCCGTGTGTCGAACCGGGAAAGTGTGATGGAATGTTTCGTGGGCATGGCGAACGACTCCTGCATCCCGGAAAACGGCTCGATAATCGCGGGAGTCATATGAAACGCAAGCAGGTAGCGACCCGTAGGCGAAACGCTGTGCATGACCACGGTCGCCGGAACCACCATGCGCGGCGTGCCGAGAAGAAATGCGGTTTCGTTCACCACAATGGCTCGTTCCTCGTTCGTACCCCGAGCGAAAATAGTGAGCGGCAGAAACAAGAGCACGATAGCGACCATCGCGAAGAGGAAGCGGCGTTTGAAAAGTGAGAAGTGCATGACTATTCCTAAAACGCCGTCCCTAACAAAAAGTTACGGTAAGTGCGTTGTCTCTTGTCAGGGCACAGGTAAGTCCCCCCGCGAACTTAATACTTCTACCGGGTCCCACACGATAGCGGGTTTGCCGTCCTTATACAGCGTCCGCTTCCCGAGCGGTGATCGCAACACGAAGCGGGGGATATTCTTGACCCAGTCTACTCCGCATTTTTCGGCTCCGTCGCGGGAATCGGTGTGCCATCCGCGACCCAGTGCGCCCGGTATCCGGTAGTATAGGATACGTACCGCCCGCCGACGCTGGACAACGAAAACAACGGCACATTTTCGCCGTCCACGCTCCCACGGTACAGATAGGTGAACGCCGATTTGCCGGTTAGGGGATCAAGGAACAGTTCATCAGGGGTACTGCCTACCGGTTGCTTTGTGGGACTTAACAGAAGGGCAATATCGGTTCCCGGAGCGGGGAAGGCATTGTCATGCTGCAATCGCCAGACGGCGAGGGCACTGCGCAACGCGTCCGCACGTAGTTTCGCCAGGTTGCGCACAGCGGTTTCATATTCTGTCCGGGGGACTTTGCGCAGGGCGACCCCGTAGAGCGCGTCGTTCGACCGGTACAAAACTGTGAGATTTTCGCCGTCGCCCAGAACGCCGACCGGTTCTCCATCCGGCGCGATGACGACGGCTTCTTTGGGGTCTGTGGCACTGCGCAGGAGCACGGGCGTCGCCGTGAAGGTGTTTCCGGAAAGCCCGGTCGGAGTGATCGTGACCTTCTCGGAAAAGCACTGGACGGGTCTTTCTTTATCCAGGGGAGACTCCTGCCATTCCGGTATCGTCACCTTCGCCGCTTTCTTCGGGTCGGCGGCAGGGTCACGCTCGGTCAATGTCACCGCGCCGGTCCGCCCGTCCACCGCGATGTTTTTAGTTTCGCTCCAACCGCTCCGGGAGTTCGGCATGGCGAAACCGGTCGCCTTGCTTCCGTCCTCGGTCCATCCGGAAAAGAACGAAAAGCCGATCTCTGCTGGCACCGGTTCGGTAAGCACCCCGGCCTGGTTAATGAATCGGAATTGGGACGGACCGTCATGTGCCGGGCGGATCGTCAGTAGCGCACGATTCGTGGCGAGGGAAGGGATGATCTGCACCATCGGGTTCGAGGCGTTCCCGGCAAGGAGCGGCACCGGGCGCACGGTTCGGCGGTCCGCTGCGATAATGAGGAGCGATGTATCCACCGATTCCGGTCGAAAAGCGCGTTGCTTGCCGCCCGACTGCCGCATCACTTCGGGAAGCAACGTAATCACACTCATCGTCGCCATCGCTGTTTTGCTGTCAGCGAGCCAGCGCAGTTCGCTCAGGATCAGTTTTTCGTCCGCGGACGCTTCCCGTTTCCATAATGTCGAAACGCGCCCTCGGTGACTGTCGAACACCATCAGCGAAACGGTCCCGGTGCGGGGGCGCATAAAGCGGGGCAACGCATTGCCCGCATCGCCGGTCTCCTCCGCGCCGAACGGTTCGCGCTGTGGGTTGCGGCAGATGGCGAGCAAGTAGCGACGATCCGGAGAAACATGCAGATCGTCCACATCGGCGGCGATCAGGACTTGCGGTTTTCCCACCCAGTAAGCCGCATCCCCGGCACGCACCGCACGGGGCGGCGGGGTGGCAGACGGAAAGAACACCGTCTGCGCCATCGCAGGGCTATCAAGAGTGGCAAACAGGCTGAATAAAAAAAGAGCGGGTATTCGCTTCATTCGTCGTCATCTTCCTCGCCGTCTTGCGCGGCAAGAAGCGGCACGTGGCACGGCGACAGGTTCGTCTGTCGGTGCAGAACGGTATCGCCATCGTAAATCGTAAAGCCCTTATCGCCGTCGTCGTAAGCGTCGCCGGGCGCATCGGGCGCATCCCAAACGATGGTCAACCGGCGTCCGGCGTGATCGTAGTTTTCCACGCAGAACGATTTCCATAAGGAGAGGTCGGGGGCGGGGTGTACCGTGAGCGTCGCATCGTCCGTTTTGAGTCCCAAAACCTGACGGGCGAAAATATCGGGCAGGAACGGGGCGGGATCGTCGCTCGGGGCGTCGAAATCGCCGCCAACAAATCTGCCCTGCGCCATTTCGCCAAATGTGGCGAGGGTTAGCGGTGCGTCTCCGACCGGGACGGCTTCGCGACGCGGGTATTTTCGGCGCAGATGGCACGCGTGATACCACGCCCGCAACACCCACGGGTCCGGGCAATCGAAACGGGGCAGGTGCTTATCCGCCCACGCCTGGAACGCGTCCGCGTGGGAGACCGTCGCGGACAGGTCGTGTGCGTACGCCTCGGCACGTCGCCGTGCGGTGTCGCCGGGCGATTGTGCGTACCGGTCGTCCGTCGCGAGCGCGAGCGTGAAAACAAGCCGGGTGCGTCCGCCCGATGCCAGCGTAAAGCGTCGGTCCTGCATATTCGGCGCG
>JACMIS010000705.1 GCA_014381035.1 Armatimonadota bacterium | reverse complement strand
GCTCACCTGGAAGAAGCTGCCACCCAAAGAGTCCTTCAAGCCGACGGACATCGTGGACGGCAAAACGCTTCCGGAGAGCAAATACACTTGGGACGCGGAAAAAGGCACGATCACCTTCGCCGATCCGCTCAAACCGGCTTCGATGGCGCACATCGTCTTTTCGTATGATCCCGCCTCGTCCGAGCGGAACAGTTCTCCGTCGTCTTCGCCGGTAACGGTGCCGTTGCTCCGTGCTGGTAGCACTCAGTTACAACTGACCGCGCTCCCTGGTGGTATCGGGAAGGACGCCGCCGACACAAAACTGGTGTGGCGGCTTTCCGGTGCGCCAATGAGTGCGCTCGGTGGCAGGATAACCACGCAAGCCCTGCTCGCGCCCGATGCCCGCACGAAAGATGGCGGCGATGCCGGTCTCTGGGATCGGAGCGGGCTTGCGGTCGGCTACAAGATGGGAAGCGACGTCAGCGGTCTGGAAGCGAATTTCTCGCGTGCCGGGAAAGAGTTTGCCCCCACCGTCGGCAAGACATTCCAGATGAGTGAAACGGCGGCGCAGACACAAAACCTCGCCGCACGGTACGCGCTCGCCCCCTGGTTCCGCGCCGAATGGAGACAGACCGGCACCAGTTTCCTCGCCGAGAACGCAGGCGACACGGACCTCGAAGTCATGTCGTTCCGCTTGGGTGGGGTCGCGAACTTGCCGTCGTTGAATATCACCCGCACGGCTGACGAAAAAACGGACGGCAAAGGCGTAAGCAACGGCAAGACCACCGACCGCATGGAGTTGTCTGCGAAGATCGGTCCACAGGTTTCGCTAAACGGGACCGCGCAAACGCTGGAAACGGAAGCGGGCGGCAAAACGGGCGAAAAATCTACCGAAATGTCGCTACAACTTCAGGCGCAAAGCGCGAACAAATCGCAGTCCGCCAGCGTTGCCGTTACGGGTCTCACGAAAGAAGCCGGTGCGACGGATCAGGAAAACAGCGGTGTCGCGGTGACATTGCAAGCGTCGCCATCGGTCACTATCGTCGCCGAACAAAAGAAAGAGGCGGTAACGACCACGGCGAAAGATGGCGATTCCACGGTCGCGAAAGCACAAAGCTCGGCGCAAGCCAAGATCGCACTTGCTCCCGGTGCGTCGGTTTCGGGCGGCGTGGTGATGAAATCTTCCGACGATTCCAAAACACAGTCCGATGTTCAGGCGACGACGGTCACGGCGAAATTGGGCGAAGGCAAGGCAATCGAGGTCGCGCAACTGGTCGTCAGTCGCGCGGGAAGTGCGGAGGGTCCGGCGACTCTGGACACGACCGATACCCGGCTCGCGTTACGGCTGGTGCCGGGATTGACGCTTTCCGGCGCGTTGGTCAACAACCCGGAAAAGGACGGCGCGATCACCGAGGCGACCCGACACGAAATGGGTCTTTCCGCGAAAGTAGGCTCGTTTCTGCTGGGAAGCGGGTACGCGCTTACCGAACTCGCGTCTCAGGAAGGGATGCAAACGGGCGAGTTTTCGGTCTCCCTGGGACTGCGTTTCAACCGTTATACACTCCTTTCCGGCGAATACAAGGACGGCTTGTTCTGGGGCGACATAGAGGGCGCAGACCCCGCGACGCGAGGATTGCGCGTTTATACCCTCGGACTCACCCACGACCTCGGAACGGCACTCAACTTCTCGCTCGGCGGGATGATGAAACAGGATAAGACACCGGGCGGCACTCCACAGGATTACCAGGCGGAAGCAAAACTGGGTGTCAAGTTCTAATTCAGAGTAGCAGGAGTAATCTCGCGACACGGTGAAAGAAAGCACATGCGATGGTTTGCGCTTTCTTTCGCCGTTCTTGTTTTTTCGATTGCTTCCCCGTACTCGCCGTGCCATGCCGCGCCGCGCCAGCAGGTATCCCCGTCTCCGCAACCCGTGTTCGTGCCCAAATATCTGGAGCAGATCTCACTACGCTATTCCGATCCCGTCGTTGTCGCGAAGACGTTAAACGCACGCGCTTTACCCGACGGGGTTTTTCGGGTTCAGCCCGACCCTAAGACACCGCGTACTCTGCGCGTACTGGGCACACAGGAGGGCGTCGCGACCATCCGGACGCTCGTGTCTCTGATAGATGTCAAACCGCGCCAGGGAATATTTCGTGTCACGGTGGAGCGGATACAATTCTCGGCAACGGGCAAAAAATATACCGCAATCGCCGCTCGAAAGGTACTTACTCTGACCCATAATGTTCCGGCGCGTTTTAGTCTAACGGATTCCATGGGCGGAACCGTCGCGGTCTCGATCACGGCGCGATTGCCACAAATCGAAGGAACTCCGGCGACACTGGTAGGGCAATTGGGCTGGCGAGAGGCAAAGGGCGCGTCGGTAGGGCTGGAACGAGCCATTCCCCTACCCACAGGAACGGCGGTACAGCGCGTGATGGGGCTGACGTTCGCGGAAAACCCCGATATTATCGGCACGGTCGGTGTCGGGAACATTCCGTCAAAGTGGAACGGGAGATTTACCGCCTACTACCTTGCCTTGCAACCGGTCTCGGTTTCCAAATAGACACCTACTTTGCGAACGGTAACGCAGTGAAGCGCATGGCGGCGAGGACGCCGAGTGCGGCGAGGACCCAGGCGACAAACAGTCCATACCGTGGTGGGAGTGAGAAGCGACTCTGTTTGTCGCGGGACCAGAACATGACGTGATTTCCTTACTAACTTAGACGCTTGATTCCCGGGTTTTGTGTCATGGTTTTCGTGTGGAATTATCCTCGCTCCTATCGGCACAATAATTGCAGTCTCTTCAGGAGAGAACTGCTTCTATGTACGCCCTTGCTGCCTCCACCATCTTTGAATCGTGCCGTGATTATCCCGAAGGGTTCTCTGCGGCTCTCGATTTCGCACTGACCGCGGACGAGATTTTCGATCAATACAACAATGCGCCCTGCGGCTATCACTCGCTGGACGCACGCGGGTTGTTTCTGCGCATCAACAACACCGAACTAAAGTGGCTTGGCTATACCCGCGATGAAGTCGTCGGGCGAATGAGATTCGCCGATATTCTCGCGCCGGAATCCGAGGAGATTTATCGGAAAAGCGTCACAACGCTGGCAAAACGCGGCGTCCTCCGCGATGTCGAGTTCCGACTTCGCCGCAAGGACGGCACATTACTCGATGTTTCGCTGGAATGTACCGCACTGTACAGCGACAGCGGGGAGTATTTATCGGCGCGTTCACGGGTCAGTGATATTTCGGATCGGAAGCGGTCGGAAAGCGGTCTGCGCGATCAGGAACGATTCATTAACCGTGTTTTGCGCGCGACACCCGACATTGTTTATGTCGTGGATGTCGAGACACGCCGTAATATCTTTGCTAATCGGGAAACAGCGGCGCAACTCGGCTACACTTCAGATGAGATCTCCGCTATGGGCGATACCCTATTCGAGCGGCTGGTTCATCCGGAAGATGTACCGAAAGTCGCCGCGCACATTATCCGGATTCTCAGCGCGAATGACGACGCGATACTGGAAACGGAATACCGCTTGCGCCGCTCCGATGGAATTTACCGTATTTTTGCCTCCCGCGATACGGTGTTCGCTCGGAACTCCTCGGGAGCGGTGACACAGTATCTGGGCATCTGTCAGGACGTCACCGAGCAGCGGATCGCACACCGTGCCATAGAAGAGCAGACAGCACGGCTTCAGGATTTCGCCGCACGGTTAGCGTCGCAGCGGGATGAACTCGAGCAGGCAAATCGACATCTACAAACGCTGGCGTCCACGGACGGTTTAACCGGGCTTCCGAACCACCGCGCTTTTCAAGAACGTTTGCGTATCGCGTTCGAGCATGCCTCACGCGATAAAACACCGCTTTCCCTGTTGCTTCTCGATATTGATTACTTCAAACAGTACAACGATTCGTTCGGGCATCCGGCTGGCGATGAGGTCTTGCGTGCGGTCGGTTCGGTACTGGAAAGCGCGGCGCGGCAGGGCGATTCTTGCGCCCGCTATGGGGGCGAGGAGTTCGCCATGATTGTCCCCCACATGGGACCCGAGGACGCCTTGCAGTTCGCCGAGCAGATTCGACGCGCCGTGGAGGCGATTCCGGACACCTATCGAGCGATCACGACCTGTGTCGGGGTGGCATCGTTCCATCCGGAGATGACCGCACCTTCCTCACTGATCAGTGATGCGGACGCCGCGATGTATCAGGCGAAACGCAACGGACGCAACCAAGTACGCCACGTCAACGGCTACGGGATTTGAAGCGTTCGACCGCGTACATATTCTTTTATTCGAAACGATAAATCACGATAAGTCTGGCGCACCGCTTTTATTGCTCCATTCCCTGTAATTGGTACAATATACTGGGAGAGATATTCCAATGACCGTTGCGCCTACCGTGCCGATTGTTCCCCGCACCCCGCTCGCGAAACTACGCGTCGTGCTGGAAATGATCAAGATCGAGCATACGCTTTTCGCGCTACCGTTCGCCTTCCTCGGTGCGCTGCTTGCCGCAAACGGGGTGCCGTCGCTACGGCAGGTCGTGTTGATTTGCGTGGCTATGGTCGGTGCGCGTTCGGCGGCGATGGCGTTCAACCGGTTAGTGGACCGTGAGTATGACGCGAAGAACCCGCGCACCAGTGGACGGGCGATCCCCGCCGGTTTACTCTCGGTGCCATTCGTTATCGGTTTCACCGCTGTTTCTGCCGCGCTATTGATCGGGGCATCGGCACTGCTGAATCCACTCGCGCTTCTTCTTTCCCCCGTCGCACTGGCACTGATCTTTTTTTACTCGCTGACGAAACGGTTTACCGCGTGGAGTCACGCCTGGCTCGGTATCGCGCTCTCGGTCGCTCCAATAGGTGCCTGGGTCGCTGTGCGCGGTTCGTTGACGGAATGGACGCCGTTCCTGGTCGGTGCCGCCGTGATCTGCTGGCTCATCGGCTTTGACATTATTTACGCTCTCCAGGACGTAGAATTCGACAAGAGAACGGGGCTGAATTCTGTCCCGGCGAAGTTCGGTGCGAAGACCGCCCTCATTATCGGGCGGGTCGCACATGCCGTGATGATCAGCTTCCTCGTACTGGTTGGCGTCGCGGCGCATCTTGGCGCATGGTACTATGCTGGCGTCGGGCTTGCCGCGTTACTGATTGCCGTCGAACATGCGATTATCCGCCCCGACGATCTTAAGCGTCTGAATATCGCCTTCTTCAATGTCAACATTGCCGTCTCGACCGGTTTGCTCCTCTTTACCGCACTGGATGTCCTGCTACCGTAGTCGCGGGCAAAATAACTATGAAAAACGCTTTACTGATCCTTGTACACGGCTCGCCTCGCCCGGTCGCGAATGAAACGATGTTTCAGGTCGTGCAGACTCTGAAGGCGCGTCCGGAAGTCGGGCAACGTTTCCCCATTGTCGCCGTCGGGTTTATGGAGTGCAATGAGCCGAACATCCCCGACGCGATTGACCAATGCGTCGCCGAAGGGGCGACCAGCCTGACCGCCGTCCCCTATTTCCTTCACACCGGAACGCACGTCTGCGACGACCTGCCCACCCTTCTGGAAGAGGCGCAGGCTCGCCACCCCCATGTCACCTTTCAACTGAGCGACTATCTCGGTCTTTCCCCGCGCCTGACCGATCTGTTGATCCATCGCGCCGACGCAGTGAAATAGAGTCGGGTGTAAACCCCCGAAAAAATACGCCCGACGAGATTTCCTCGTCGGGCGTTGTCATTGTCGGCACTGGTTCCGTTAGGGAGCAACGAAACCACTGAACGACGGCTTATTGAAGTTCGGAGCAAGTGTCTGCCAGAACAGGTCGTAACCACTCGCGGTGATCGCTTCGCCGACCGGGATATTGAAGTACGATTGGTACGTCGCATCCGGGATACGTGCTAAGCCAGACCGCCCTTGCGAACTCGACCAGAACAGCCACACCTTACCCGGTTGCAACGCCGGATCGAACGCTGGTTCCGGGTACAGATCGTTGGCGCCGGGGACGACCGGTGTGACGCGTGAAGCGGCAGGGTTGCCGGGGTCGGTAGCATCGTACAGATCGAGGAACGCATATGGCTGGTTCTCGTTCACCTTTCGATTCGCTGGCACCGCCTGACCGACGCTCTGATTACCACCCACGATCTCGTCAACCGGCATCAGTGTCGCTTGAACCGTCAACGGGGTACCTGGTGTGGATACTTCGTTTTCAATCAGGACCTTCTGCGTTCGGACCGTGGCTATCAAGCCTTCGTAGGATGCCTGGGTATAGATTCGCCCTTCTTTGTAGTTGACTTCGAACGGTATATCTACGCCATTGACCTGGACACTGATCAACGTTCCATCCGTCAATCCGACGACGACTTGAGGAGGACCGATTGGACCGCCTCCGGTCGTGCTCAATTTCAGACTTTCCTTCGGTAGCAGGCTACCGAGTGCCCTCAGGTCTACCCCGACGCGGCGTGTGGTCGCAAACAGGCTTGCCGGGATCGGCGGGCTTGCCGCTCGTTGCCAGTACAGCCATTGGCGGTCAATACCCTCGCCACCCACTGTGCTCCACCCGTTGTAGCGAGTTTGGACACCGTAAGAGTACCACCCGATGGTGTTTCCAAAGTCGTTGGTCACGCCACCATTCACCGGCAGCGGCAACGTCGTGTCAACCGGGCGACGGTCCATGAACCCGAACGTGGAGGATTCCACGGCTTCGGTCGCGGCAACCCGGTAGGCGAGTGGCAGGTAGGTCGCCCGTACCGTCAGGTTCGTCGTGTTTTTCGACGGCGCGTTCGGTCCACGGAAGGTGACCACCCCTGCCGATGTGTCCACATATACCAGCAAGTTCGGGACAAGCACACCGGCACCGTTCTTCAGCTGTTGGAACAACAGTCGCGTCGCGTTATCCAGTTGCCAGTCCGCCGCCACCGTTCGGTACACAACGTTCCCGTCGGCGGAGTTGACGACTTCCACCAGCGGGGCGTTTGCAAACGCCGGTGCGTCGAGGCGGTTGTACCAGCCGAAGTGCTTGCTACGATACACCGGCGCACGGCTCACGGATTCCAGTTTCTCCTGAGTCTGGGCAGGCATATCTATCGGTTGCAACCGGGCGTCGGCGCCATTCCCGGCAATCCGATACCGGCTGACGCAGATGTCCGCGCTTCCGCCGCTTCGCAACACCGCCGTGTAATGAACATCCACGACGTACTGCGGGTTGGCTGCCGCACTGTACTCCCAAACGTTGGTCTGCGGGTTCTGTGCGATGCGCACCTGACGAACAATCGGCATCGGGTCGCTGGCAGAAGTCACCGACGCTGGCAGGCGAAGCGTGATTTCCTGCTCACCCGCCCCCGTTACTCCGCCATTGCCGTTTGCCGGAGCCGCGACGTACAGGATGGTATTCTTTCCGGAAGTCCCACCGTAATACATCACAAACGCCGCTTCCGCAGTCGGAACATACGCGGCACGCGGGCTAAACCGACGCAGACCGGGATCAAGCCGGTTAGTGCCGGTTCGCGGCAGCAAGGAGGTAAACCCTCCCGACGGTAGATTTCCCGTCGCGTCGAGTGGCGCGAAGTACGGCGTGTACTGCGCGTCGCCCGACGATGTCGGGATGACGTTCATCATGAACAGGGTGGCTTCCGCGTTCGTCAGTCCGTTTTGAATGTACGGGTCATGGAGAATGAACGGCGAAAGGTTCGACTCGTTCGTCGCGTTCCCGACGGTCAGTTGTGTCTGGCTTCCGAACCAGGAGCCGGCATTATTGCCCTGAGCGAATACCTGATCGCCCCGGATCGGGGCACCGATAGCCGCCGCCTGCCACGTTCCTTGCGCGGCATTCCAGTTTAGCTGGGAGCGGAACAGGTTGAATGGTGCGCCCGGTCGCGCATCCCCGATCTTATTCGCGCCCGCTATCGCCGCGTTCGAGTTGTGGAACAGGATCATATTCCCACCCGCCGTTCGGTATGCTGCCGGAGCGAGCGACGAAACCGGTCGCGCAGCAGTGTTTGTTCCAATGTTCGCGTAGTCGAACATCGGCAGGCTATCAATACCCGGCAGCACACCGGTCACGATAGACTGCGGGAACAGCGAGTTAATGTTCAACGCCTGATCCGGAATCTGTCCCGTCAGCGGTGCTTCCTTCACTTCGACCGTGATCCCGAAGGCAACGCGGTTATTGTTGGTAGTCACCGTGGTTGACGGCAGGTACTCATAGATCGGCAATCCGGCACTGTCTATGCCGACGATGCGGCGCGGTCGCAGAATCCCCTCTCCGGATATGGGGAGGATCTGCGCACCTGTAGTGATCTGTCCGGGGTGCAGTAGGTTCTGGTTCCCATAGAGCGGACCTGCCGGATCGAGCACCAGCGTC
>JACMIS010000704.1 GCA_014381035.1 Armatimonadota bacterium | reverse complement strand
GGCGTGACCTTCTTCGTCGCCTTGCCTTCGTCCATGCCTGCGACAAAGAAATCCACGGCGGGTTTCGGATACCCGTACAGGTAGCCGAGGGCGCGGTTGCGTGCGGGCGTGTCATCATTTTCGGCGAACACGACCGCCGCGAACGGGTCGCTGCCCGGCGTCACCCCCCACGTCGCCCAGAACGGTGCGTAGACATCCACCATGCGGCGGTAGGCGGGGACGCACACGATCACGCCTTCGAGATACCGCTTCCGGTCCGCGCCGACGCGCCGGAACATCAGCAAGTCGGCGCGGAACCAGTCGCCGCACCGGAGCGCGGACAGGGCTTGCCGCGTTCGTTCGATATTCGCCGTGTCGGGCTTGTCGGTCGCGAGGTAGGTTTGGACGTAGCCGCTACTCATCGGCTTGAGACTACCGACAACCGTGTACAGGGCTTCGGAATCGAGGATTTTGAGCAGCAGTTCCTCGGCGAGCGGGCGCAGATCGGCGGGCAGCGTTTCGACCGGGAAGCACTCGGCGCGGGAAACGGCGGCAGGCGCGGTATATGCGAATGGCGGTACGGATTCGACAACCTGTGCGCGAACTTCGATAGGCGCGAGAACGGCGACACCAAGCGACGCCCGCGTGATGAAGCGAACCATGAATAAGCGGTTCACGTGCCTATATCCCTGTCTTCTTATTGAGTGCGAAGAATCGGTTATATTCCAATAACTGCGGGTCGGTCGCAGTGATGGTTGCGGGAAGCGCAACCGGCGTCAACTCGCCCAAACCGGCACGGCGTCGGGCGTCATTGAGCGCGGACGACCCCACCGGGCGAAACTGCGGACGGGCCACGGATACGTGACCGTCCATCCACGCGACGCACGCCGAGCCGGTATGCCGTGCATGAAGACGGGGCGAGGCGAACCCTGCCGCCGACGTGGTGTTGTCGACAAATGTTCCTGCAGAATTGTAGCCCCACGGTGGTGAGATGAATATAGACTTCACCGGTTTGCCGGCCACGGACGTAATAGAGGCACCGTCTGCCATCATAACAGTACTTGCGGTTTCCACAATGTCAGCGAGTGTGGTAGCGGTAATGTTGTTGCTGTTGTCGGGGAATACACGGGCGTAAACGGAGTACGTCGGAATGTCCGCGCCATTGTACCAGTTTGTGAAATTGGGCAATACGACATCCTTCGCGCTGGGGTCGTCCTGTATTTCCACACTCTTTGTGTACGGCGTTATCAGACCGTCGCCACGGTCAAAGTACACGTTACAGGCGGCACTTGGACACGGTGCAGTTGTGTAGGGCGGTGCGTTATACGGTGACACAGAGGCAGTCATTGATTTTCCGAACCAATAGCGGTTGTTAATGGGCGAACCACCAATGGCGACACGGTAGGGAACTACACACTCATCGTAATCCTGTGCGTATTGAAGCACGGCAAGACCGATCTGTTTCAAGTTGCTGATGTTTGCCGTCTGCCGCGCTTTGGCTCTGGCTTGTGCGAACACGGGAAACAATATCGAGGCGAGAATGGCGATAATTGCGATCACAACGAGTAATTCGATCAGGGTGAACGCACTTTGCGACGCACCCCGTCGGTACACGAATGCCAACCGGATTGGCATATATTTTTGACTGCTCATAGTTTTCCTCCTGGCAGAGCTTTGTCCTGCCCATGAACCGATAGATTGCCCCGCATAGTCCGCCTACACCGTATCCACTTCGTCGGCGTCTTCCTATTCGGCTTCCGCAGGGTCGAACAGCGTGCCGGTTATGTCGCCGCGTTCGCCGTTTCTGGCAAGACACGAGTCAAGTTGGTCGCGGACGGCGGCTTCGTCCACGTTTTGCCCGATGAACACCATCTCCTGTTGCCGTAGCATCCCCTCGTCCCAGTAGCCGTACAGTTTCAGCGTGGCGAGACTCCCCGCCAGCGACCACAGGTACACGGTCTTCGGCTCGTGCGACAGGAACACGAAGCCCTTGGCGCGGAGCAAGCCCGCGCAGTCCTGCTCGAAAAACGCGGTAAGGCGCACCGGGTCGAACGGGCGACAGGCGCGGTAGATGAAACTGACGATGCCGTACTCCTCGGTCTCCGGTTGCTCCTCGCCCCGGAGCGTGGACATCCACCCCGGCGAGGTCGCCGCTTTCTCGAAGTCGAATAAGCCGGTTTCGAAAATGTTGTCGAGCGACACCTTGCCGAACGTCGAGCGGACGACGCGGGCGGACGGGTTCAACCGGCGCAGGGTCGCCTCAAGCCGCGCCAGTTCCGCCTCCGGCACCACGTCGCACTTGTTTAGCACGAGGACGTTGGCGAACTCCACCTGATCGGCTAAAAGGTCGGCGATAGTGCGCTCGTCCTCCGCCGTCATCCCCATGCCCCGGTCGGCAAGGAGTTCGCCGCCCTTGAAATCGTCCACGAACCGCTTCGCGTCCACCACGGTCGCCATCGTATCGAGGCGGGCGAACTGAGAAAGCGCGTTGCCGTCGGCGTCCTCGAACAGAAAGGTTTCGGCGACCGGCATCGGCTCGGAGATGCCGGTGGACTCAATCAGCAGATAGTCGAACCGCCCCTCTTTCGCGAGTTTCGCCACTTCGAGAAGGAGGTCTTCGCGGAGGGTGCAACAGATGCAGCCGTTCTGCATCTGCACGAGTTTTTCTTCAGAGCGGACGAGTCTACCATCGATGTTCACCTCGCTCATATCGTTGACGATAACGGCGATACGCTTGCCGTGTGATTCGGTCAGCATATAGTTAAGTAACGTTGTCTTTCCCGCGCCGAGGAAGCCGGACAGTACAGTGACAGGGAGTTGGGTATTCATATATTTGAAAATCGCTTGCGAAACGATCAAAATAATAGTACCGCGCGTAGTATATTAATGCAATTAAATTGCTTTAATATCTCCTGGAATGGTGAATGCCGTGTTTACGCGGGCCATCGGGCGATATTCGCCGATTGCAAGGCGAGCGTATTTTTCGAGCGGTTTCTTCCCCTTCTCCGCTGGTGCTGAATGCCATTTACGGTCGCGACCTGCCTTTGTTATCCGCCTTCCCTAAATAATTTTTGCAGATGGGGTCGTCCGGAAACCGTTTCAGACCGGCGCGGGCGAAATCACGCGCCGCCTTCGGGTCGTTCGCATCGCGCCGCCCCAGAACCGCCCACCGGTACGCGAACTGCCACGCCTCTCCCTCGTCCTCGCTCAGCGTGTCCGGGTCACGCGCTTCCGCCAGGTCGATGGCTTTTATGAGGCGGGGCAGGGCTTCGTCGTAGCGGTGCAGTTTGGCGGTCAGCATTCCGCCGAGCGTGGACTGTATCTCGATGGATTGCGGGTTGTTCTTCGCCCCCTCTTCCAGATAGG
>JACMIS010000703.1 GCA_014381035.1 Armatimonadota bacterium | reverse complement strand
TTTTGAAAATCAAAATCTGGCGGACGCGGCTGTCGGAAGTGCTGAAACGCGATGATGCCGCCACCGATTTCAATAAATTACGCTACAGTTACAGCGGAAATCAGGCGACGCTCACGAAGGTGTTGCTACAGCCCGACCCCCGGGTGGCAACCCCGCCCCAATTGGTCGCGGATACGGCGATTCCGATCACGGGCTCGGACAGGGAGGGGTTTTTCACCAACCGATTGCCACTCAATTCTGCGCAGGGGAAGCCGGGTCTATATCTTGTGAAATTCTCCTACGGCAAGTTTTCTGCTTCCTCCTATGTACTCGTGACGAATCTTGCGCTGGTGGTCAAAAAATCGCCGCGTGAGTTGGTCGCCTACACGGCGGAACTGCAAAAAGGAACACCGATCTCGCGGGCGACGGTGCGCATCATTCGCAACGGAAGAACCTATGTTTCCGGGCAAACGGGCGCGGACGGCGTGACGCGGCTTTCCCTGCCCGCATCCCTCAACGCAGCCGGTAGCGAGAATGGCATCCCTACCCTGACGATGGCGACACTCGGCAACGATGAAGCGGTCGTGGGTGGTTCTTCGTATGGGAATGACTATGGGACAGGGCAATTTGTAGTCCATACCGTCACTGACCGGACGATCTACCGCCCTGGCGATACGGTGCAATACAAGGGCATCACCCGTCTTCGCAACGACACTGCGGACGGACGACAGGGATATTCTGTTCCGCGTGGCACAGCGGTGTCGGTCGAGATACGCGATGCGACCGGGGGGCTGGTCAAACGCGAAACAAAGACAACGGGCAACGCCGGAACCTTCTGGGGGAGCGTCGACATCAGTCCTGAGGGCGCGACCGGTTCCTACATGATGGTGACAACCGTCGGCAACGAGCAATATACGTCGGACATCACGGTCGCCGCGTACCGGAAACCGGAGTTTGCCGTCGCCGTGAAACCGCTGAAAGCGCGTTATCATCGCGGTGAAACGGTGGAAATGGAGGTTTCTGCCGCCTACTATTTCGGTACGCCGGTGGCAGGTGCGAAGGTACATTACTACGTGTATCGCGACGCGGACTGGTCGGCGGAATACGGAAACAGCTCGGACGACGGCGACGAGTACGAGAGTTCTTACCGCGACAGTGCATATAGCAACTATTACGGGGAGTCTGTCGGCGAAGGCGATGTCACCCTGGATAAAAACGGTAAGGCGATTGTTCGCGTGCGCACCGATATTCGGCATCCGGAGGGCGCGGAGAGCAACGCGAAAGCCGAGAGCGACGAACTATTGCCGCAGGTGGAATCCTATACGTTGACCGCTGAAGTACAGGATGAATCCCAACGTTTGGTCGAGGGCAACGGTCTCGCTACCGTCGCGGCGGGCGATCTGACCGCCAGCGTTTCGCCGGAGGGCTATGTCGCGTCACCGGGGAAGCCGACCCAGGTTTTTGTCACCGTGCGGGACGCGCAGAAGAACCCGGTTCCCGGCGTGACAGTCAATTTAGCCGCCGCCTATGACGAATGGGACACGAAGAAAAAGCAAAGCATTACGAAACCGCTCGGCGTAGCGCAGACGGCGGCGACCGGGGAAGACGGTCGCGCCATCCTTTCCGTGACCCCATCACGCACCGGCGAGCTCCGACTGACAACGACACTGAAAGACAGCGGTGGACGACCGATTCGCGCCGAAGCCAGTCTCTGGGTCGCGAGCGATACCGGGGATGATCTCAATACTGATTATGGCGATCTGTCGTTGTTGACCGACAAGCGAAAATACCTGCCCGGAGACACGGCGCGGGTGCTGGTCAACACATCCCGTATCGGGCAAAACGTTCTGCTGTCTGTCGAAGGGGATCGGGTCTATCAAACGATGAGTCTGCCGGTGCGAAAGCGTAGCACGGTGGTGCGGATCCCTATCAAAGCAGAATGGGGGCCTAATGTCTCACTGGTGGCGAATTATGTGCGCAATAAGAAATTCGCCTCCTCCGAAACACCGCTTCGCGTGACTCTCGCGGCGCGGGATCTCCAGGTCAAGATTCGCCCCGTTGGCGGGGACCGCTATCATCCCGGCGACCGCGTCACTTACTCCGTCACCACCAGCACGGCGAGCGGTCGCCCGGTCGCGGCAGACTTCGCGCTCGGCGTCGTGGATGAGTCTATCTATGCCCTGCGTGGGGACGATCCGAAGGCGTTGCGACGAACTTTTTATCCGCCGCGCTCGAACCGCGTTTCGACGAGTTTTTCGTTCAGCGTCGAGTATCTCGGCGACGTCAGTAAGGCGGAACCGAACATCAAAGCACGGACCAAGTTCCGCGACACGGCGTACTGGTTACCGGACGGGCGAACCGACCGTTCGGGCAAAGCGACCGTCACCGTTACGCTTCCCGATAACTTGACCACGTGGCGAGCCACCGTGAACGCCGTGAGCGAGGAAACCGCAGTCGGATATGCGCTGAACAAGGTGATCTCGACGAAACCGTTCTTCCTGCGCCTCGAAACGCCGCGTTATCTGGTCGGCGGCGACGCGACGCGATTATCCGCGATTGTGCACAACGAGACCGGGAGCGAACAACAGGTTCAGGTGCGCCTCGTTGCTTCTACTTTACGCCTCGGCGAAAAGGAGACCCAGTCCCTTACGGTTGCCGCCGGTAGTGTCGGGACAGTGAGTTGGCCCGTCCGTCTCGCCTCGAACAGTTCCGGGGCTGCCGCGTTGCGCGTTACTGCCTGGACTCCGACGGTGGCGGGCAAAAAAACGTACACGGACGGTGTGGAAACATCGCTTCCGCTTCGCTCCTATGGGCGCACCCAGTTCACGACGTTCGCGGGCGAATTGGGCAACGCCCCGGCGACATCCGAGGAAGCACCACCCGACACGTTGACCTTAACCCCGGATCAACTCACGCTTCGGTTAGAAGACAACGTCGTCGCGCCAGAAACGCGTCTTTCGTTACGGGTCACGCCGTCGGTTCGTGGTGTGTTCGCGAGTGGGATCGAATATCTGGTCGGCTTCCCCTACGGTTGCACAGAGCAGACGATGAGCCGCTTCTATCCGGATCTCCTCGTGCAGGAATTCGGACCACTCACAAACGCGCAGAAACAAGCCGATCTGCCCCGCATGGTGCGTGACGGGGTAGCGCGGCTAACCCGATTCCAGCACTCCGAATCGGGCGGCTGGGGTTGGTGGGAAACCGATAAAGACGATCCGTTCATGACGGCATATGTGCTGATCGGATTGTCTAAAGCAAGGGCGCAGAACTACGCGATAGATGAGGCGATGCTGGAGCGCGGGATTCAAGCCGCAGTGAAGTTAGCAACGACGGCACCGGTACGCACCCGCCCATTCCTGCTATACGCCCTGTCTCAGGCAGGTTACTCCGACACAGCGACCAACCTGTTGCACACCCCGTTCCGCTACAGCGCGACACGCACGAAACTCGTTCCGGCGAAGCTTCCGGTAGATGCGCTTGCCTACCTCACACTTCTTGGGCGCGATCTCGGTGAGAATTACGAACCGTTCTACAATGAACTACAACGCCGCGCCGTGGTGGAAGGGCGACTGACCCACTGGACAGCATTCCCGGACAAGCAATCGTACATGGATTGTAGCGACCGCATGGCAACCGCACTCGCGCTTCGGGCACTGCTCGCTGTCAACCCGGATGATGACCGTATCTCGGCGACGCTCCGCTACTTGATGCAAAGCCGCACCGATGGATACTTCGGCGACACCCGCGACACGTCCTGGGTACTGGTAGCACTCTGCGATTATTTACGGGCGCATCCGGAAGACGCCGAACCACCGTCGGGTGCGCTGGCAATAGAGATAAATGGCAAAACGGTTCGCACGCTCGACCTTGCGAATGGTGCGCAGGGCGAAGGCGAAATCATGGTGAAACTGCCGACGGATGCCCTGCAATCGGGTCTCAATACCGTCCGTTTTGTCCGGAGCGATGGTTCCACCGGAGGGACTATATTCTACTCCGGGGCGTTACGTCAAACCCTCGCCGCACCCGCCGGTCAGGAACTCCCGGCGTTGTCCCGGAACGGCGTAACGGTGAAACGGGAAGTGCTTCGTGTGTTGCCGCGCAAAGTCGGCAATGATATGTGGCGGCTGGCAACGGAGCCCGTGCCGAACGGACAGTTTGCGCAGGGAGATCGTTTGCGCGTCCGCCTGACGATCAACGCGACCCGCGACGGGAGTTATGTGTTGATCGAGGACACGTTCCCCTCCGGCGCGGAAATCACAGAACGAGGCACGGCGGACGAAGAAGTGTCAGGTAGCGACTGGCAGTTCTGGTATGACCATGTGGATGTGCGCGACGACCGGATCGCCTTTTTCGCCCGCAAAATGCCGAAAGGGAAACACGTTCTCGAATACAACCTGCGCGCGCAAACACCGGGGACGAGTCGTGCATTACCGACCGTGGTTCAGGGGATGTACGACGCGGGCTTCCATGGGGAGTCGGGAGCGACCCCGCTGGAGATACGCCCATGATAACACTGGCAAAAGCCTCATTCGCGGGCATCGTCGGGGTGGCATCACTCGGTGCGGTCGGTGCTTCGGTATCCTACCTGAACACGCTTCCGCCGCCGGAGACTCGTATGAGCGCGTTCGCGACCCGTTTGGAAGGACGGTCACGAGCACAACGACATAACGCCGAACTGGCGGCGAACTCGCTCGACGGTCGGGTGATCGCGCCGGGGGGGACGTTTTCGTTCAACAACGTGGTGCGCGGATGGTCGGTGGACCGGGGGTATGTCCGCGCCCCGGTTTCGTTCGACGGCGAACTCGTTCCGGCGTTCGGGGGCGGGGTTTGTCAGGCGTCAACCACATTATACAACGCCGCACTTCTTTCCGGTCTGACCATCGCCGAGCGACACCACCATGTTTTCGCCCCACACTATATCGCGCCGGGACGCGATGCTGCGGTCGCTTATCCCAGCCTCGATCTGCGGCTGACCAACCCGTACCCATTCCCTATCCGCCTGCGTTCCAGCACGAACGGCAACCAGTTGCGCGTGGAAGTTTGGGGCAAAAAACTACCTGCGGAACGCTATTCTCTCGTAAGCCGCGTCCTTTCCACGAACTCACCCGAGGTCGTATCGCGGCACATCCCGCTTCGTCCTGGACTTCCTGCCGTCTCTCGCCGTTCGGGCGCGACCGGCTTCCGCATCGTTACCTACCGTGTCATCCGCGACCCGGAAAAGCAGGACGTGCGACGGGAACGGCTTTCCGACGATTCCTACCCGGCAATGCCTGGCGTCATCCGCTACGGTATGGCGAACGGGGGGGGCACCCGAAAGAACCCTTAAAGCCTATCCGAGACACCGATTTCGACCGTGAATGTCCGCGTTTCGCCGGGAGCGATGGTTTGCAGGCGACCGGCGGCGCGTTCGGTGGAGCGACCGAAGACGCGGCAGTTCGCGGGCTCGATTCCGCAGACATACTCCCCCTGTCCTATCATTTTCCATTGGGTCAAATGGGGCAAGGCTCGGGCATCATAGCGTACCGTCGCCGTTAATGGCAACGCGTTGTTCGTCATTTGCACTGTGGCGTAGCCACTTCCGTCTGGTCGGGGGGAATGGAAGAAACATTGCTCGCGGTAGTCCGGCGTCGGTGCTGTGAGTTGGTTCGCAGAATCTTTGCCCATCTCGGCATCCGCATCGCGCGGTTCCGGCGGTATGGTAGCGTTCGTAATAATTTCCGTGTTCTCACTCACGAGAGGAAAGCCGAAGTTCAAGTGATACAGAAGCATCAGGGGCACTTCCGCAAAGCCGACATTCGTGACCGTATCCTCTACACGCAAATGATTTCCGCCGAGAGGTGCGGTGATGGTGCGTTGCAGATGTAGGTTCTCGCCGAAAACTCGCGTTTCCCGCATCACGCCACGCACAACGATCTGTGCGGAATCATCATTGCCCCACTCGATTCCGGCGAATGTTTCGTCGGCGGGGATATGCGACAGAAATCCGTGGATGCCGAGATGCTCGTCGCCGTCCACGTTTGCCGCCCCCGCGTTGGATAAACCGCAACCGGTCAGCAGTCCTCCGTGGAACGACCGTAACCAACCGCGCCCATTCGGCTGCGACTGGTCCAGTGCATGCGGATGCGCCGCCTCGGTCGCCGACTGCCACGCAAACGGGACTCCCTTGTAGGACGCCGCACCGATGTCCATGCCGCGGGACATCAAAACCGTGAAGTCCAGTCCCCCACCCGTCCGCACACGCGCCGCACGTACACCGTCCGCACAGCCTTCGGTGAAAGTGAAACGCTCGACGCCCGCGACCTGCGAGAGACTACCTATTCGTTCCAACAGTTCACGGCGAGTCCATTCTCGCCCAAATAAATTAATTGCCATGCTGTTAGTTTACTGGGCTTGCCATCCTTGTGTAAAGGGCACTGTGGGGCGACAGAAACACGCCAGGCTTATTTCTGGTAAACTGAACCCGCCGATGAAATCGCTTGTTTTCCCTCTTGTTGCCGCCTGCATTGTTTGTGCCGCTCCCACCTTTGCCGAGGATGTACCGATTGTTGCCGCGCTCAACTCGGTACCAATGCAGGTCGCCATTGCGGAAAACGGCAGGTGGCTCTACACCGCGGATCCGGCAACGGCTTCGATAAGGGTCTGGGATGCGACGAATGGGGCATTGATCCGGGCCTTCTCTGTGCCAGGGGCGGTTGGTCCTGTTATTGAACTCTCCAAAGGGCGGCTGGCGGTGGCAGTACGCGAAGCGACCGGTCCCATACGCGGGAATCCTCCTCGCCCCGAGCCTGTGGACCGCATCCGACTTCTTTCTTTCGATGGAAAGCCGGTCGGGACCAACTTCCAGTTCCCAGACACAAACGTGCGCCGCACAATAACCTCGCTCGCTCTGACACCCGATGGCAAAACACTTCTTGCCAGCACATCCTCTCTTACCCGGACAGCAGGTGTTTCCGCAGGCAGGATACCGTCGCCAGGCAACGGGCTACCGTCACAGATCGGGGAGATCGCGGCATGGAGCCTTGCGGAGCCGAAACGACCGGCGCAGTGGCTACTCCGGTACAACGGCTCGGGAATCCGTAAGATCGCGGGCACTGGTCCGATGAGCGGGCTTGCGGTGCTGTCGTCGCCCCGATCCGAATCCCCGGTACTTTTCCGATATAAAGTCGCTTCGGAAACTTCTCTGGAGGGACAGTCGCTGCCCGTACAGGGACAATTCGGTTTCGAGAGCGACGCCGCGTTATCCCCAGACGGTAGGTGGTTCGCGGCCGTTGCTGGCAGCCGGTTGATAATTCGCCCGGCGGATACAGAATCCGCTGGTACGGATGCCGAATGGGAGGTAAAATCGGGGCAGGTACCGTTGCAAGGAACGATGCGCGTTTCCTCCCTGGCAGGAAGTCCGGCACGGTTCGCCATCGTCGCGCAAAACGAATTGTTCATCGTTTCCCCCGAAACTCGGACCGTGCTCTCGAAATTGCCCCTGAAAAACATGGGGCGACCGGCAAAAATGATTCCGATGGCGAACGACCGTCTGGTGATCGTGCGGAGCGATGGACTGGCGAGCGTCGTTGATGTGGTGAAAGGCGAGGTGCTATCAACGATCCCGGTAGTGCATAGCGAGGCAATACAACTCTCTGCCGCTGGAGACATGCTTCTGATGACCGGATACACGGGCGATGTGTCACTCTGGCACCGTGGGAAAAACGCAATTCTCTGGTCGTCGAAAACCGCGATGCGTGACGACGCCGCACCGATCCTCTCGGCGGATGCGAAGCGAGTGTTTCTGACGTTGCAATCGGGCGAGCTCGCCTGCCTGAACACAGAGAACGGGGAAACCGTTTGGAAGACGCGAAAAGTGTTCAGCCCGTACACGGTTGCACTATCACCGGACGGGAAAACAATCGCCGCTACTGTGTCGCTTCCGAGTAGAATCCTGCTGTGCGACGCCGTCACCGGTCTCGAAAAACTTTCCATCCCTGCTCTTGAACGCACACCGTCACCGGCTCGGCTCGTGTTTTCGTCGGACGGCAAAATGTTGGCGGGACTTGCCCACGTGGGGCGCAACGGCGCGATTCAGCTTTTCGATAGCACCACCGGTATGCTTACGCGCACACTGCCGCTTGACACTCGAAGCGATACGATTCAATTTTCGCCTTCCGGGGACACTCTTATTCTGACTGCCTCCTTCATCGGTTCCCCGAGGGACGGCGGCGTGATCATCGTTCCACTCAGTGACCAAAGCAAACCACGACAGGTGATCACGCCCGCTGCGAATTCCGGCGAAACGGCGCATCATTTCGGGGCGGGTGTTTTCCGAATTGTGGTTTCTCCCGACGGAAAAACCGCCGCACTGGGCGGATACGACGGCATGGTGACACTCTGTGACGCGGCATCGGGGGCAGTTCTGCAGGAGTTGCCCCCGCCCCCGTTCGCCACACTTCCCGGTGCCATCGGCGGCGGGGGAAGCACGGGGCAGGTGCTCGCTCTCGCCTTCTGCGATGACAACACGCTCGCCGTCAGTTCCGGGCGGGCGTTACGCTTCTTTGACATTTCCACGGGTACGTTACAAAAAACAGTGTGTTTTCTGGACACGGGGCAGCAAGACGCCAGTGCCGGGTGGTTCTGGACGACGCCGAGCGGCAAATGGGACGCTGCCGCCTCGGTGCGTCCGCTTATCAAAGCACGCACCGCGACCGGCGCACTGCGACCGGCATTCCCGTAAATCAGGTCATTCAGATTACGTTAAAACGTCCCAACGCGTCCCGAAGCGAAGTATCGCCTTTCCCAATGCCGGGTGCGCGCTTAGCCAGACGTCATCGAAGAATATCCAGCGATAGTACAGCGAAATATCTCCCGAAGGGAGGCTCCATGTGCCCGAATGGAGACAGAGTTGCGCGATGTGTTCTTCCGTCTGTACGAGGGAATACTTGCCGCTTTTCAAAGCATCCGTGGTCGGATTTTTCACAAGCACTTTTGCGAGTCTTGCCCGATCCTCGGAAGGTTTACCTTTACCAAAATCCATCTTGTATAAAACGTCATCAATTTCGGCAATAGGAATAGTTGCCGCTTCGTTCAAAGCGTCGTGCAACGTTCTTTCACCCCCTGATTGACCGCCCGGTGTCGCTGTCAACGCTCGAAGCAGTTCCAGGTCGACGACCCAACCCTCGCCAGGCGGAGAATCACGCAGGTACGCCATGAGCTGCGGCAACCGTATTCCCGGTATGCGGTAGACGCCGTCCAAATCTGTCAGGTTACTGGAGTCGTAAAAGGATAGGAATACCACATAAACTACACCCACTCCCGATCCACCAGAGGGCAACGTCTCTCCGTAGATCGTCGTAGGGCGAACCGCGACAAACAACTCTGTGTCAGTCGGCAACTCCCAATCCTCATGGAGTAGGTACGCCGCCTTTTCCGGCTCTTTTTCGAGGTAGTGATCGTCGAAAAAGTAATATGCGAGTTCTAATTCATCGTCGTCGGTCAAAACTTGGATCGCGTGCGTCGAAATCAGGATCTCCCCCTCGACATACAAATGCTTTCGGAGAATAGCGGCTAATCCCCGAGTCGTCCTGGGGACGGGGATTTTATGCTCGGCTATGGCGGTAAATAACGATGCGAAGCCATAAACTTCCGCGCCAACCATCTCTTTGACATAGCCCCACGCGGGCGAAGAATCACCCGTATCGTCGAATCCTTGCCAGCGTTTTTGGAACCATGCGAGCACGGATTCATCTTCCGAAAAATAGCGTAGATATTTCCCGGTCGGGTAGCCATAGTGCGTTCGAAGTGCGAAATAAACACCCATAGCCTACCCCTTACCGTATTGTTCGCAAAGCGCAAGCAGGAACCGCGCCGTGTGCCGTGCCCCGAGTAATAGGTCCGATACCCGCAGGTTTTCGTTCGGGGCGTGGACGCGGGCACCGGGGTAGCCGACGCCGCAAGTGACGACCGGTTGCCGCAAGCCCGCCACGAACGGATGAATCGGTCCCGAGCCGCCGACAAGCGGATACACGCACGGTTCTTTTCCGTAAACATCGCGGGCAGTTTCGGCGGCAAGCCGGACATACGGGTGGTTCGGATCGACGCGCCCCGGTCGTTGTCCGCCAAGATATTTGATCTCGATGTCCGTGAAACCGTTGGTGTCCAGATGTTTGCGCAGGGCGGCATGGACGGTTTCCGGGTCCTGGTCGGGGACGAGGCGGAAATCTACCTTCGCCATCGCTTTCGCGGGCAAAACGGTTTTCGCGCCCGCGCCGGTGTACCCGGTCTCGATCCCGCAGATGGTACAGGTCGGTTCGAATACGGCGCGACGCTGGTACTCGACGCCGGTCGCGCCACCCAAAAAGTCGGACGGGGCAAACTCTTTTCGCATGAACGCTTCCTGTTCGGCGGGCATTCCGGCAAGCAGTTCCATGTCGGCGTCGCTCGGGGGCAACACGGCGTCGTAGTGTCCGGGTAGGAGAATGCGCTCCCCCCGTGTTTTCAGCGTGCTCAACGCCCACACGAGCCGCCATCCCGCGTTCGGTAGCACGGACCCCCCGACTCCGGAATGGGCATCGTACGCGATGGTCTGCGCGTGCAGTTCGAAATACGCAATGCCACGCAATCCGCAGATAATCTCTGGTCGCCCGGTCTCGTCCACGCCGCCAAACTCCCAGATCGTCACGTCGGCGTTCAGGAGTGCGGAGTGATTTCCTATCCAGTCCGGCAGATGGACACTGGCGACTTCCTCCTCACCCTCGATAACAACCTTAACATTGAACGGTAATTTGCCGCCATTCGTGGATTTGATCGCGTCTAATGCGAGGAGGCGGCAAGAGATATGCCCCTTATCATCGGACACACCGCGTGCATATAGAAAATCGCCATCGCGGCGTAGCACCCACGGATCGGAGTCCCACAACTCCAACGGCTCCGCAGGCTGGACATCGTAATGATTGTAGAAAAGAACCGTTGGCGCATCGACACCAGCAGAGCGATCTTCCGCATACACGACTGGTGGTGCGCCTTCGACAGTCGGCAGGATTCGCGCCTCCAACCCGCGTTTTTCGAGCAACCGCGCAACAACCTCCGCGCCTTTGAGCATTGGCGAATCCGGCTGCGCGGCGACACTCGGTACGGCAACCATCAATGCGAGCTCGGTGAGAGTCGTTTCGAGGTGCGTATCAATCGCAACGTATAGATCGGTATAAGCGGGAGTCGTTTCCATGATCGAATTGTAGCATATGTGACCGAAGTGCGTCGCGGGTCGCATTCCGCTGTAACGTACCCTTCGGAGTATAGTGAAAAATCTCTGGCGGGACGACAATGATCCGGCTCAAAAGCTTCGCGAGGGAACCAAGCTGTATTGTAACGGTATTCATCGAGAGTGGAATGCTGGATGCGACTATCAAATGCTCGTTATCCTCGGAGAAAAGGAACAAATGTTCTGCGCCTCCATCGACGCTGCGTAGAAGATCCTCGACTGGCTCGGGTTCGATCCGTCTTCCGTTGGCGAGTTTGAATGCGGAATCGGAGCGTCCGACAAGAAACAGATCGCCATTAGATTCATCCGTGATTATATCCCCCGAATCATGCCATCGATTCGGTTTTAGCGCGGTGAATCCCGCATGCGGTGCCCATTGCCCCATACAGGTATTCGCTCCGCGAAACAGGAGTGTCTGTTCATCGCTTTTGCCCACTTCGCAACCGAGGGCGCGACCCAGATAATGAGCACGCGGGAAATAGCCCGGTTCGCCGAGTGCGATTCCTGGCGAGGCTTCGGTTTGCCCATACCCGACCCGCAGACGAGTCGTTTCAAGGAAATCTGCCAGGGACTGATCAATCGATGCTCCGCCAATAACGCCACCATGCAAGGAGCGGAGAAAAATCTTGCCTTCTTCGGTCATCATTAATCGTTTTACCGTGAGAGGAACAGCGCAAAAATCGGT
>JACMIS010000702.1 GCA_014381035.1 Armatimonadota bacterium | reverse complement strand
CCCCAGCGATTCCTTCGACGATCTGAAAGGAACGGATGGGTTCGGTGCCCCGGTGACGTTGCGCGGGAACCGCAAGTATATCTATCAGGGCTACCCGCCCGAACCCACGACACGGATCGGGGACTGTAGCAATGCGGATTCGCGCGCGTATGGCAGTTACGCGATCAATAACATGTATTATGATCTCGCGGCACACCGTCCGCCTGCCGCCGCACCGTATGCCGACATTCGGCTACCCGCCGACACCATCCTGATTGCGGAGACGCAAAACTATGGTCAAAGTGCCGACTTCTACCGGCGTGATTTAGATGATCCGCAACCCACGGCACCCATCAACGATTTCGCATGGCCCGCGCTCCTGAACCGATTCAACAACGGCGCGATTCTTGCCCGGCACGTGAAACTGACGAACGTCATCTGGTGCGACGGACACGCGAAAGCGCAAAAGATCGAGTATCTGGCGGCGAATCGTGCGGCGACCGCGCTACGGATCAACGGGACCTCGACTTCCGGCAGCCTGATGTACCGCTTCACCATCGAAGACGACGAGAGGTAGAATAGCAGGCTGATGACAGGGAACCACCTTTATACATCCCGGTCATTGGTCCAACACCGCAAAACCCGCTACTGTCATGATTCGTTTCGCAGGCTCGGAGCGCAGAAATCGGACAAATAAACTGGCTTCCGACTCGTTCCGAGCCTGTTTCGTGACAATGGCAATGTAGCGAATCGGCTTGTGATCCACCCCCGCTTTCGCCGTTTGGACTGTCCGCAGTCGTTTGTCAGCGCGGACATCGGTCGCAAAAATCAGCGCGGCGTTTACATTCCCTGTCGCGGCGGCATCGGCGGCTTGGCGCACGGTGCCGGTGAAGACGAGCCGGCCCTGGCGTTGCAGGGTTTCGTATAGTCCACGCTTTTGCAGGGTTTCTTTCGCATAGCGTCCGGCGGGGACCGTATCCGGTTTGCCGAGCGCGATCCGGAACCCGGGCGGGAGTCTAAGCAGGTCGCCCCATGCGGTAAGCCCTGCCCGAGCCGATTTCGCTTGCGCCAGGACGAGCCGATTTTCGGCGAATACCGCTCGGGTTCCCGCCCGAACGGCACCCAAACGTTCCATCTCATTCGCCTCTTTTTCGCCAGCCGACAGGAAAACATCAATCGGCGCGCCCGAGACGATCTGCCGGAGCAACGTTCCCGACGCGCCGAATGTCGGACGGATCGTGGTTTGATGCTCACGATTCCAGGCGGCGATCAGCGCGGGCAGAATCGGAGCGAGCGACGACGCTGCGGCAACGGTGATTACGGTTTTCTCGGGCATGTTAATTCAGAATACCGCGAAATCCCGATACAATTATCCTATGGATAGTCCGATTTTTCAGCAGTATGTCAACGGTGTCTGGAGCGAGGGAGATGGGAAAACGCGCCCGGTGATTTCTCCTTACACCGGAGAAGCGATAGGCGAGGTCGCGGTCGGAACCGTCGCCGACGCGGAAACGGCGTTGGAGCAGTCGCACAGGATTT
Organism: Armatimonadota bacterium; assembly: GCA_014381035.1. The sequence goes on along the minus strand of JACMIS010000702.1, from coordinate 15,307 downwards.
TTACGGACTCTACTGGCTTTCGCTCCCAATCGGCGGCGGATCGCTATGCGATTCTGCGTGGCATCGAAGCCGGTCTTGCGGCACGTCGGGAAGAGTTCGCCCGCGGCATCGTCGCGGAAAGCGGGAAGACCATCCGTGACGCTCGCGGCGAAGTGGACCGTGGCTTGCTGGTGTTGTCACTCGCCGCCGAGGAAGCGCGGCGGTTCGGCGGTGAGGTGTTGCCACTCGACATCAACGCTGCGAGTAGGGGGCGGATCGGACTGACGCGTCGCTTCCCGGTCGGGACCGTCGCCGCACTGACACCGTTTAACTTCCCGCTAAACCTGCTCCTGCACAAAGTCGCCCCGGCTATCGCGGCGGGAAACCCGGTGATTGTCAAGCCGTCCGAGCGAACGCCGCTCACCGCGCTCCGCCTCGCCGGACTGATACACACGGTCTGCGGCGACAGTAACCATCCGGCGCGTGGCGCATTCTCTGTACTCACGCCCCGCGAACCCCAACCCGTCGCCGAACTCCTGGCGACCGATTTTCGCGCCCCGGTCCTCTCGTTCACCGGTTCGGACACAGTGGGCTGGCATCTGAAATCGCTGGCGAACAAAAAACGCGTGACTCTGGAACTGGGCGGGAACGCGGCGGTGATCGTTTGCGAGGACGTCGACGTAGACCAGGTTGCTCGCCGCTGTGTCTGGGGCGCATTTGCGAACGCCGGGCAGGTGTGCATCTCGGTGCAACGGATTTTCGTCCATCGGAAAGCATTCGACCCCTTCGTGGAGAAATTTATCCACGCTACCGGGCAGCTGATTATCGGCGACCCACTGAACGAAGATACGGACCTCGGACCGATGATCACGCCGCAAGCCCGCGAAAATGCTATGAAACTGGTCGAGGAGGCCGAGAGTGCCGGGGCAACGCCCGTTTTGCGCGGTGAACCGTCTGGCTACGCGCACCTGTCACCGACGGTGCTTACCGATACCACATCCGAAATGCGCGTTCGAAATACCGAGGCGTTCGCGCCGCTGGTCTGTATCGAACCGTTCGACACATTCGCGGACGCCCTCACGCTCGCCAATGAAGGGCGGTATGGTCTGCAAACCGGCGTTTTCACGCAGAACATCGGGCAAATCTTCGCGGCATGGAACACACTCGACGTCGGCGGGGTCATCGCCAACGACGTACCGCAATACCGTGTGGACTCCATGCCCTACGGCGGCGAACGCGACTCCGGCTTCGGACGCGAAGGCATCCGCTACGCCATGGAAGAGATGACCGTTCTCCGCCTACTCACGCTAAATTTCGGAGGGTTTTAACCACAAAGGACACAAAGTTTGGGAAGCACACAAAGTTTTTTAAGGTTTTCACTTCGCTCGTTAGGGCAATGACTATACGAAACCGGCAAGCATCACCTGAAAATCCTTTGTGTGCTTCCCAAACTTTGTGTCCTTTGTGGTTGAATCCTAATACGGTCCGCGAATATGGGTGGCAACGCGGTCGGCGTACCAGTCGCGCAACCGGGCGTGGAGTTCTGGCGAAAGGGGCGGGAGGTCGGCGACGGAAACATTCGCCTGGGCCTGTTCGGGGTTCTTCGCGCCCGGAATGATCACCGTCACCGCGTCGAAATCGAGAATCCAGCGCAGAGCCATCTGCGTCAGGGTGAAGCCGTTCGGGACGAGCGGTTTGAGTTCGTCGGCAAGGGCGACGCCCAACTCGAACGATAGTCCGGCGAACGTCTCCCCGACATTGAACGCCTGTCCATCCCGGTTGTACGTGCGGTGATCCTGCGGCGCGAACGTCGTCTCTTGCTTGTATTTGCCGGTGAGCAGTCCCGATGCGAGCGGCAAGCGCACGATAATCGCTGTGCCTTTCGCCTTGGCATCGGCGAACAGTTCGACCATCGGTTTCTGCCGGAAGATATTGAAGATGACTTGGAGCGACGCGAGACCGGGTTGCGCGAGGCATATCTGCGCTTCCTCGACCGACTCCACACTGGCACCGAAACGTGCGATCTTCCCTTCGGCTTGTAGCGTGCGTAGCGTTTCAAATACGTCGCCCCGGCGCAACTCCTCGGTGGGAATACAATGTAGTTGAGTGAGATCGAGGCGTTCGACTCCGAGACGCCTGAGAGAATCCTCCGTATGGGCACGCATCACGGCGGACGTGTAGTTCGCAGGTCCGCCGGGATCGCCTCGCCGTCCTAACTTCGTCGCCACGAAAACATCGGCACCGCTTTGCGCGAGAAACCGCCCGATAATCTCCTCGCTCAATCCACCGCCGTAAACGTCGGCGGTGTCAAAAAAGGTGACGCCGCCGTCGACGGCGGCTTGGAGCGTTGCCTGCGCCGACTCTTCCGACACCGCGCCCCAATCGCCCCCAAACTGCCAGCACCCCAGTCCGATTTCGCCCACCATTGCTCCCGCTAAATCACGCCGTTCCATAAAACAATCCTCTTTCCCGAACCAAAAAAGTTTCCTCCTACAGTACCTTATACCAATCTCGTTTGTTGAAGCACTGTGTCTGTCGGGGGAATAAATTCCCCCGTTGTTAGGCACTTCGTGCCGGGGTTTCACCGACCGGCATACTGGTGAGTCGTTCTAATCGCGAGACAGCGGAAGTGATCCTACACGACGAATGAAGCGACGCGAGGACGGTTACGGTACCATAACGGTATCATGCGAACCTTTTTACTTCTCGGCGCGATCAACGCTTTCATCGCCGTCGCCCTCGGCGCGTTCGGGGCGCACGAACTGCGAAACCACGTCCCCATAGAGCGACTCGCCACCTGGAATACCGGGGCGCAGTACCAGATGTATCACGCGCTCGGCCTGCTTCTGATCGCCGCGTTATACGACCGGCTTCCGATAAAAGCACAGGGCTTGGCGCGGACGGCAGGCTATCTATTTGCCGTCGGTTGTGTCATCTTTGCAGGGAGTTTGTACGCCCTGACGCTGTCCGGGGTGAAGATTCTCGGTGCGATCACACCGATTGGCGGCGTCTGTTTCCTGTCAGGCTGGGTACTCCTCACCGTCGCCGCGACGAAGCCCGAGTAGTCCGGCGACTAAAATCCCCGTGACTTGCCGGTAGTACCCCCCCAGGGTATAATGATCTTATGACAAACGAATCACGGGATAAGCTACGCGGACGGGTCAACCGTGTGGGCGGTCAGGTCGCCGGTATCGGTCGCATGATCGACGAGGACAAATACTGCGTGGAGATTCTCAACCAGATCGCCGCCGCCCGCTCCGCACTGGATGCTATCGGGGTCGAACTATTGGCGGATCACCTGCAAACCTGCGTCCTCGGGCACGGGGGGGGCGACGAGCACGAGTGCGCGAAGCCGCTCACCGGTGATGAATTGGTAGAGGAAGTGCGGACCGTTGTCCGGCGGTTCTTGAAATAAGACGGAAAAGGAGAGAACAGCATGACCGAGACTTTAGAACGCGAAGCAGACGCGGTGAGTCTACCCAACGAGCGGTTTGATGTTCCCGTCACTGGCATGACCTGCGCCGCCTGTGCGCGGCGTATCGAGCGCGTGCTGACGCGGACGACCGGCGTACAAACCGCGAACGTCAACTTTGCGACGAATACGGCGACTGTGCATTTCGAGCCGTCCGCTACGGGGCGCGATGCGCTAATCCATGCCATTGAGGATGCAGGATATGGCGTCGCCCTTCCCTCCGCAGCAATAACGATGGATAACGCTACCGCTTCTCCGGAAGACGCGCTTGCCGGAGCACGAGTGAGCGAGGTGAGGCAGTTGCAACGGCGGTTTGGCGTCGCGGCGGTGCTATCGCTACCGACGCTCGTTATTGCCATGTCGCACGGTGCGATCCCGGCTCTGAACTTTCCCGGTGTCAACTATCTGCAACTTGTTCTGACCGCGCCCGTGGTCCTGTACTCCGGCTCGCTGTTTTACAAGGGAGCATGGGCAGCACTGCGGCATCGGGCGGCGGATATGAACACGCTCATCGCGCTGGGTACCGGGACGGCATTCCTGTATAGCGCGGCGGCGACGCTGTTCCCATCGTTCTTTACGGGGGCAACGAAGCACGCGGGGATGACGGGAATGGGCGCGAGCCCTCCGGTCTATTTCGAGGCGGCGGGGGTAATCATCGCACTGGTATTGCTCGGGCGGCTCCTGGAAGCACAGGCAAAAGGACAAACCGGCGAGGCGATTCGCCGCCTGCTGAACCTGCAACCGAAAACAGCACGGGTCGTGCGCGGGACACAGGAAGTAGATATTCCGTTGTCCGACGTGGTCGTCGGCGATATGGTCCGGGTTCGTCCCGGCGAGAAGATGGCGGTGGATGGCGTTGTTGTGGACGGTTCGTCCGCCGTTGACGAAGCGATGTTAACCGGGGAAAGTATGCCGGTCGAGAAGAAGTCGGGGGATGCGGTGTTCGGGGCGACGTTGAATAAAACGGGATCGTTAATTTTCCGTGCGACAAAAATCGGCAAGGATACCGCGCTCGCGCAGATCGTCCGGCTGGTGCAGGAAGCCCAGGGCAGCAAGGCACCGATAGCGCGGCTTGCCGACACGATTTCCGGCGTCTTCACGCCGGTGGTACTTTGTATCGCCGTGCTGACGTTCGTTTTGTGGTACCTTTTCGGAGCGGAAGAGAGCCGGCTTTCGATGGCTCTGATGAACTTCGTTTCCGTGCTCATCATCGCCTGTCCGTGCGCCCTCGGATTGGCGACACCGACCGCGATTCTCGTCGGAACGGGTAAGGGGGCGGAAAATGGCGTGCTGGTCAAAGGCGGCGCGGCTCTGGAGCGGGCGCAAGCCCTGACCATGATTGTTCTGGATAAAACCGGCACGGTCACACAGGGCAAACCGTCCCTGACGGACGTGATTCCGTTCGGCGACCTGTCCGAGACGGAACTGCTTCGCATTGTGGCAACGGCGGAGCGTGGTTCGGAGCATCCACTTGCCGAGGCTATCGCACGGGGAGCAAAAGAACGCGACATTATTCTTGCCGTCGCTACGGATTTCGCCGCGAACGCCGGACTGGGGATAACGGCGATTGTCGAGGGAAAAGCGGTTCTGTTCGGCAATGAACGCATGATGCGCGAACGTAAAATAGTCATCAGCGATGCCGCACGGGAGACCGCCATGCAACTCGCCACCGAGGGCAAAACGCCGATGTTCGCTGCGGTCGGTGGTGCGTTCGCCGGAATCGTTGCCGTCGCCGATACCGTAAAATCCGAGGCGAAAAGCGCGATAGCCGCCTTGAAAGCACAGGGGCTGGAAGTGATCCTGTTGACCGGGGACAACCGTCGTACCGCCGACGCTGTCGCACGGGTTGTCGGCATCGAGCGGGTCCTCGCCGAAGTCCTGCCCGACGCGAAAGCCGCTGAGATCGCCCGACTGCAAAGCGAAGGACGTATCGTCGGTATGGTAGGGGACGGCATTAACGACGCGCCCGCGCTTGCCCGAGCCGATGTCGGTATCGCCATCGGTACCGGAACCGATGTTGCCATCGAAGCGTCCGACATTACGCTACTGAGCGGCGATCTACGCGGGGTCGTCACCGCCATCGCTCTCTCAAAAGCGACCCTGCGCACCGTGAAGCAGAACCTGTTCTGGGCGTTCGTTTACAACGTGATCGGTATACCGCTCGCGGCGGGTGTCTTGTACCCCTTCACCGGTTGGCTTCTGTCGCCGATCATCGCCAGCCTCGCCATGAGCCTGTCGAGCGTTTCGGTAGTCTCCAACAGTCTACGCTTGCGGGGGTTCCAACCCCCGACTACTTAGCTCCATCGGTTTTTGCCGCCGGGGCTGACGCGGGAGTCGCCGACGCCGCCGGGGTTGATTCCGATGTCGTTGTCGACTCCGATTTCGTTTCGGTACTCGGCGTCGCGGGGGCGGTTTCGCCGTCGCTACTCTTTTTTCGGGAGTCGCCCGATGGCGCGTAATCGTTCACGTAGAATCCGCTGCCCTTGAAGGAAATCCCGACCGGATAAAGGATCTTTTTGACCGGTGATCCGCATTCGACACATTCCGTAATCGGCGGATCGGTGATTTTCTGCAATCGCTCAAATGTGGTTTCACAGGCGGTACATCGGTATCCGTAGGTAGGCATAGTTTCAAATTTCCTCCGAAATAATATAAATTTACAACCCGCATTTTAGCAGTCTTTGTCTCAGAGTGCCAGTTGTATATCCGTTTCCGACTCATTTCGGATACACTACAAATTGGCTCACCCATGCGCGTTGGTCTGTTCACGGAAAGTTTCGACCCGGTCATAAACGGCGTTTCAACGTCGGTTAAAACGCTTGCCTGTGAAATGGCGAAGTCCGGACACCGGTCACTGATCGTCGCGCCCGAGTATCCCGGCTTTTCCGATGAAGCGCGCGATCTGCCGGAAGGCGTTGAGATTCGGCGGCTTCCCTCATGGCGTATCGCCGTGAACCCGGAGAATCCGTTCGCGTTCCCCCCGATCCCGTTCTTGCCATTGCCCGAAGCGTATCGTGACGAGAAACTGGATGTCGTTCACACCCAACAACCGTTCGGGATCGGGCTACATGGGCGGGTCGCCGCCCGTCGCGCCGGTGTTCCCCTCATCTCCACCTTTCACACGCTGTATCTGGAATATGCCCATTATGTTCCCGTGGTCCCGAAGGCGATCACGCGTGGTATCGCCGCCCGTTATCTTGCCCGCTATTACCACACGTGTGCCGCCGTCGTCACACCCTCGCGTGTCATGCGCGATCTTCTCCTCTCACTCGGTGTCCCGGCGGAGCGGCTACATGTCGTGCCGACTGGCATCCCGCCCGCACCCGTAGTGCTACCGACTGCCCGCGACCGGGTGCGCGAAACCTATAACATCCCGCCCTTCGCCCCGATCCTGCTTTTCGTCGGGCGGCTTGCGGCAGAGAAAAACCTGGACGCGCTCCTCGCGGCATTCGCCCGGATCTCCGAGTCGCATCCGGTTCCCTCGCCGGAAACACACCCGTTTTTGCTTTTTGTCGGTAGCGGTCCGTACCGCGAACGGTGTGAGCAACGGGTGCGCGAAATGGGATTGGAAGTATACGTCCGTTTCGCGGGCTTTTTGTCCCGGCAACAGCTTGCCCCGATCTACGCGGCATCCACTCTGTTCGTATTCACCTCACTGACCGAAACGCAGGGCGTCGTTGTCTCGGAAGCGCAAAGTTTCGGTCTGCCCTGTGTGCTGATGCGCGGCGGGGGCGCAAGTGAGTTTGTGCGCCCGGGCGAGGACGCAATCGTCACACCTCCGGAAGTGGCCATCTTCGCACAAACCGTCCGCGCCCTGCTGGATGACCACACTGAGCGACGGCGACTTGCCCGAAACGCGTTGCATAATCCGCTCCGCCCCACACCGGAAGGGATGGCACAAACACTACTGACCCTGTATCGAGACGTATCCACCCGGACAAAAGCCGGGAAGCACCGCGTGGATAATCCCCTCCGCATCGTCAACGGCATGTCACAAGGTAGCGACGAAGCGCGTTAAGACAGAAGGAAATCTTATGCGTAAACTATGGGTATTCACTGTAGCGATTTTTGCCGCGATGGTCGGAGTGAGTAGCGCATCAGCGCAAGCCCCGACTCCCACAAGGCAGCCCTACTTCAAGCCGAAACGCGCTCTTCTTCTCAGCGCGACAAAACCTCAGAACAAAAGCAGATTTCCGGCATCGGAACTCGCAGCAACGGCATTGCAGTCGTTGCGCAATCAGTTCTCCGCGCCACAGTATCGCTCCGTCACGGAATCGGAAATGAAAGCGGCACTCAGAACTGCTGCCGAAGGACGTGTCGCTTCGAACGCAACCGTCAGCCCCGAAAATCCGATCTGGCTTGCCGAACGCTCGCCTGCGGAAACAACCGCCGCACTGATCGCGGCGGGGAAGGCGGCAGACGCGGACACGGCCGTCTTCGTCGTAGTCCGAGAGGCAAGTAAGCAACAAGTGACGCTCGTCCTGTGGAACGTTGAGACACGTACCGGCAAAGCGACCGTCGAAGGCAAGACACTCACCCGAAGCGCGGAGTATTATACGCGCACGCAACGCATGGGGTGGGATACATACGCGCCGACGGACGGCAGACGCGACGACGCTTCCACAATGAACACGAATCCGGAGCGAGACGGGCATGTCGGTTCAGTGTCGGTCAGCCAGCCGGATCTGGACAACTCCATGAAAAAAATACTCATCTCGCGGATGTTGACCGAATGGTATGCCAGTCTCTATAAGTGAATCGCCCGGCGAGGAAACACAGCATCACAACAGCGAACAGAACCTGGATTATGCGTAAAAAGTATCTATCTCTAATAATGGCGGCTCTTCTTGCCGGAATCTCAGGAAGCGCGTTCGCGCAAACACCGACCAGTGCGAAACAACCTTACTTCGCCCAAAAGCGGGTTTTACTGATTCCGATGACGCATCCCGCCGACGAAAACAAAAAACTATCCCCGGAATTGGAAGCCGCAGTCGCACAATCGTTGCGCAATCTTTTTTCCGCGCCGCAGTACCGCGCCATCACGGAAAAAGAAGTGGTGAATGTACTGTCTGTGAATAAATCCGATTCTTACGAAGGTGTTGAACCCGTTACCGAGCCTTCTCCTGCCCAAGTCACGAAAGCCCTCGTCAGAGCAGGGGAGAAAGTGAAAGCAGACAGGGTGATTCTGGCAGTGGTTCGCGACGCGAGCAGCCGACAGGTAACGCTTTCTCTATGGAGCGTGGACGTTAAAACAGGGAAAGCCAGTTCCGAAGGGCAGACGTTTCGCCGTTCCTGGAGTGACTATCCACAAATAAAACCCAACAAGGATGGCGTTGGCTACGCGACAACCGTTACTCTCCCGCCGATGAACACCGCCAACCAGAAACGACTGATTCATCGCATGCTTACCGAGTGGCGCGCAAGCCTTGATAAGTAAGTGAAACTCTACCTGCTTCAGTGAGACCGGGTTATTTCTTCCCGACACTGGCTTTAGCGTGCAGATCCAAGAAAAGTGTGTTGATTGCATTGCTCTGCTGAGGGGATGGATACGGTGCTTTATTCAGGTTCGCCGCCCCGGATGGATTACTGATTGCACCAATATCTTTATAATTTCGGTATACATCCGCACTCCTGTGCCGATCTGTTTTAGATTGGAAAGGCAGGCGGCTTGGCGTGCCTTCTCGCGGGCTTGGGCGAATACCGGAAAAAGTGTCGCGGCGAGGATGGCTATTATCGCGACGACGATGAGCAATTCGATCAGAATGGAAGCGTGGTATATACTCTTGAGAGAGCCGGAGTTGGAAGATCGGCGTGCTAAAATGATCGCGTGAAGCGCGGTTTGTCCCGAGAAAAGATGTCAAGTATTGCTTCATACTTCAAACCAGGGCAGGAAAGCATACCCAGATAGTATCAAGACATCGGCTACTACACGAGTCGGTGACATATACCAATTTAAATATATTCAAGCGGACAAGTATATCGCTTGACAAGAAAAATCCATTGTGTTATCTTTATCCGGGATTCTTTCGTCCGTGCCATGCCGCCGTTTTGTCGCACACAATGTTGACGCGCTCTTGCGGCGACAATGCTCTAAATCTATAACACTCTCACTCTCGCGGACGTTTTGAAAGCAGGGGGACTTGCCCGTATGAAACTCGCTAATCGGCTCATGAGGGCCACCTACGTCGCGGCACTGCCGCTACTCACCGCAATCGTGGTGCCGATGTCTGCCGCCTACGCGCAGACACCTGCCGCCACGATGACCGTGCTGACACCGAAACCGAATGAAAAACTCGGTGCAAACAAATTCAATCTGGATGTTCGCTTCAAAACACTGACCAACTCCCCGGTCGTGACGGCGGAACTCTGGGTAGACGGCGTGCGCTGGGTGCGGCGCGATCTGGACGCGCCGCGCCGCGCTTCCGTGCTGTCCTTCCTGGTAGACGGATCCACCCTTTCCGCCGGGGCGCACACTATTGTTGTCAAAGTCCTGAACGCCGAGGGCGATGTATCGTCGGCGAAAGTGAATGTCGTCGCCGGTTCCGACGAGGCGGCGGGTGAAGCGGCATGGGGCGGTCCCGAAGTCCGTTTCGTCAGCCCCGGCAACGGCAAAAAGATTGTCGGCACCGTCGAACTACTCGTGGACGCGAAGTCCCGCAACGGACAGAACCCGTATGTGTCGTTCTACGTAGACGACAAGTTCAAGGCTCTGAACAACTACCCGCCTTACACGTTCGTATGGGATACAACCAACGAGACGAACGGCGTGCACACCATCACCGCAAGCGGCTACCTGGATTCCGCCAACGCAACCACGACGCGCACGATCACGGTTTATGTAAACAACCCCGGCGGCAACACGGTGCGCATGAGCGAAATCCCGGACCTTTCCGCCGCTAAGAGTGCCCGGAAGACGACTCCCGGAGCGACCGTCGCCAAACCGCTGATGATCCCGCTGCCGAACACTGTCGGAACCGTGATCGCCGCGCCGAAGGGCGATGCCCGAATTACCGAAAGCGCGATGCCGTCGCTCCATGCAGGTGATTCGCTCGGGCTGTCGGCGACAGAAGCGTCTGCTTCCGCCGCGCAATCCGCCGCGCCTGTTTCCGCGACGCCGAAACTGCCGGCATTTACGCCCGCGCCGGTGGCCAGATTCGCGACGCCAAAAATCCCAACCGTTTCTACTAACGCGGTACCCTCCGTTGCCAGTGAACCGACCTTATCCGTCGCGACCGGTTCGGTTCCCGACGCGATGGATCTGGGCATCGAGCAACTGGCGAGCATCGAAATAGCCGCACCGAAGATGTCCTCCTCGACGCCGCGTCTTTCGCGCCCCGCGAACATCGTCGCTACTCCGATGCGAGTGGCATCCGCGACGCCGACCCCGAAAGCCGTTGTCAGTCTCGCCGCACCGACCGTGGTCGTCGCGAAGCCGGTTGCAACAAACCCGCGCACTAGCGTTTCCGTTCCCAAGGCGAAAACGGCGCGTCGCACCGACGCGATGAAGCCGATTCAGGTGGCGTTCGACGGCGAGCGGATCGCGTTCGATGTCGCGCCCCACGTTGAGGCGGGAATGCCCGTCGCTCCGTTCCGACAGATCTTCGAGCATACAGGCGGGCGTGTTTCGTGGTCGAACCAGACGAAAACCATGCGGGCTACCAATAGCAACCGCGAGATCGTGATCGGCGTCGGCAGTAAATCCGCGACGGTGAACGGTGCGAAGGTTTCGATGGATCGGGCCGCTGTACTGGACCGGGGACGAACCGTGGTTCCGCTCAATTTCGTCGGCAAAGCCCTCGATGTTAACGTCCAGTATGATCCGGTGACCGGTCGGCTTTCGATCACATCGAAAAACTGACCCCGTATCTTTACCGATGTTGAGCAGGTGGCGCACTTTACCGTGCGCCACTTTTTTCTTTTTTCACGGCACTAAAAATGCGATACCCTATGTACACAATCGCGAAGTTGGCACTGCGAACGGGTCCCATTTATGAGCATGCAAAGTTTCCCGAAATTGGCGCAAGCCTATATCGTCTCGGTTATACTGGCGGGTGGTTCCGCACTTGCCCTTTGCGCCGTCTGGTACCCGATCCCGTTGCACGATTGGATGGTGGTCATTCCCGGCTTACTTTTGTCTGCCGGAGCGTCGCTGCTCAGAGTACCGGTCGTCGGCTTCCAGCGTGCCAATGAAAACAGCGTACAGAACTCCACGATCTCTCTCGGTCTGGTACCGACATTTCTCCTGCTACTGGCTTTCGGTCCTTTTGTCGGTTGCCTTGCCGGATTAGTAACGGCGTTGGTCGGTACGATGTATCCGAAACGTTCTTTCCCGGTTCAGATACTGTTTAGCATCGGTGCCGTGGTGTTGGCGGTCCTTGCCGCGTGCCCGCTATTGATGATCGCCGGTGCCGCACATCCCGGACAACCCTTTCCTCCAGTCCTGCATGTCACCGGAGTATCGGCGATCCTGCAGGCGTTCGCGACCCTCGGTGCCGGAGCCATCTACTTTCTCGTCAACACTGTCCTGGTCGCGCTGGCGATCAGCCTGACTTCGCGCACCGCTTCGTGGCAGGAAACCAGGGATCTATGGCGGGACAACTATTTCTGGATGTTTCCCGGCTATGTCGCCGGTGCTGCTGCCGCCGCACTGATCTATGTTATGTTGCCCTACGCGCTAATGTACTGGCATCTGGCGTTGGCTCTGATGACTCTCGTACTTCCGGTACCATTCCTGATCTATTATTCGGCGCGGTACCACCGGGACCGGGACGTGAACTATCGTCACTACATCGCCGAGTTGGAGCGGGGGCGTGAGGAGTTACGCGGTTTGTATACCGCCACTGTGGAATCCTTCGCACTGGCGATTGATGCCAAGGATCGTTATACGCAGGAACATATTCAGCGGGTGAAAAATTACGCGATGGATCTTGCCCGCGAGATGGAGTTATCCGGTATGGATCTGAAGGCGGTGGAGTACGGCGCGCTTCTCCATGACATCGGTAAGATCGCCATTCCGGAAAGCATTCTCTGCAAGCCGGGCAAACTGACGCCCGAGGAGTTCGAGAAGATGAAGACGCACACCGTGATCGGGGCGAAGATCCTGGAACCGGTGCGGTTCCCTTTTCCGGTCGTGGATGTCGTGCGCTCCCATCACGAACGATATGACGGCACAGGGTACCCGGACGGGTTGAAAGGGGAGGAGATTCCGATAGGGGCACGAATCCTCGCCGTTACCGACGTGTACGATGCTCTGACCACGGATCGTGCCTATCGCAGAGCCTGGTCGCGCAACGAAACGATGCTGTACCTGCAAAAGCACATGGGGAGCCACTTCGACCCGCATGTCGTGTCGGCGTTTCTGCGAATCCTGCGTCAGGAAGATGATCGCACCGCAGCAATGATTGACGGTCCCGCAGCAAGGGTGGACGAAACCTCCGCCTCGATAAACTGATTCCGACGCTGTTGCTTGTGATGGGGCGGCAAGAAAAAAGACCGCATAACCCTTCAACTGTCGCCAGTTGTTGCAGTGTACACGGTCCCGGCACCGATCCGATCTTCTATAGTTTCAAGGGAGAATGACGGGGATTGAACCCGCGACCTTCGGGACCACAACCCGACGCTCTAACCAACTGAGCTACACTCTCCGCAAACGTTTCACTTTCCATTATAGCCGCTTCCGTTTCGGACGGCAAGACCTTCCAGAGATTTTCCAACGACGAATTTCCCTGACCTTCCTTGACAACACGATGTGGGCGTGGCATAATCTAATCACTCGGGACGTTTACCGGTTAATGTAGACCGGGAGGGCGTATTCGAGTTCAGGAAGGTTCGCGATGAGGCGTTTTGTAACACTGTTTTTCTACCTATATTTTTGTGGCACGTTGGCGTTTGTGATACCGCTTGCCGGTTGCAAGTCCAAGTCAGACGCACCGACACCACCCGCCGCACCCTCCCAACCGGGCGCGAAGTCGAATGTGACCCGGACGGTGCCGCCGGAAGTGCAGGTCGGACCACCGAAGTAACCCAAACGAAAGCCTATTCGGATGCGAAAAGAACGATTACATGGCAGAGTGACGCTCGCGGACATCGCGCAACGTACCGGGGTTTCCAAGGTGACGGTGTCGTATGTGCTCAATGATCGCGAGACGACCCATGTCAAGATCAGCGATTCGACGCGCCAGCGCGTGTTAGCGACTGCGAACGAACTCGGCTACCACCCGAACGCGCTCGCTCGCGCTCTGACCCGTTGCTCGACGGACACGATCACGCTGGTAATGCAATCGCCGCATGTGTTTCGCGGTGGTTCCGGTTTCATGAACGAACTGTTGCACGGTGTTGTCGAAGCGGTCAACACGCAAAACTTTGACCTGATGCTCCATACCAAACAGATAGCCGACCCGGACGCCGAAACCCGCGCCCTGACCGACGGACGTTCCGACGGGTGTTTGCTTCTGCGCGACCGCGACGATCCGCTTGCCGCGTCGCTGGCAAAACGCGGGCACCCTTTCGTTTTACTCTTCGCTCGCGAAGGTAGCGCGGACGGTGCGTGGTTCGTCGACACCGACAACCAATTCGGGGGGCGGCTTGCCGCCGAGCATCTTCTTTCTCTGGGACATCAGCGGATTCTGTTTGTCGCCGGTCCCGAAGGCTCGGTGGCGGCGGAAGATCGGCGCATCGGTTTCTCCCACGCGCTCTCCAACGCGGGCTTACCATCCGACACGTACCCCCGCGTCCAGGTCAATTACGGCGGCGGCGACTATAGCGGACTTGTGCGTCTACTTTGCGAACTGCCGCTATCTCAGCGTCCGACGGCGATCTTTGCGTGGAGCGACGATGTCGCGGTGGGAGTGATGGAAACGCTACGCCGCGAATGCAACCTGCATGTTCCCGACGATATTTCCGTAGTCGGTTTCGACGGCACGAAAGCGGTCGGGGAGCAGGGGTGCGTGCCACGACTGACCTCGGTGCGTCAGCCGATAGACACTATTGCTGGACGCGCCGCCGAACTGCTGATCGCTTCGGTACGCGGCGAAGCCGTTAACGAGACCGAACTGATTTTTGCGCCGACATTGTTGCGGCGCGACTCCTGCGCACCGCCGCGCAACCATTAGATGGATATGAAATCCGTACACTCAAGAAAGAATCAATAAAATGACAACGAAGACCTGTAGCAAAAAAGCGTTCACGCTCATCGAATTGCTTGTTGTGATAGCAATTATCGCTATCCTCGCCGCGATCCTGTTTCCTGTTTTTTCAAGAGCGAGAGAGAAAGCGCGACAGACCGCGTGCTTGAACAATCAGAAACAGATCGGCACTGGAATCATGCAATATTCGCAGGATTACGATGAAACATTACCGATGCGTTACGGCGATGGGAATGCCGCTGACTTCGAAAACGGTGCCACGCGCTCCTGGAAAAACATGATCTTTCCCTACATAAAGAGTTACGGCGTATTCCGTTGCCCCTCAAACCCGGCATCGGAAAAGGCGGACTTTGTGCGCGACAGCGGCGGTAACTACGCCCCGGATGGTCCCAACCGGTTCCGGGTCGGCTATTCGATGTGGCTCCCGGACACGTTCCTTTCCGGAGTATTCGGCAACGGCGCGGCATATCCGCAACCGTTAGCAGGTGTTGACGCTCCGTCGAACGCACTCCTGATTCTGGAGACCTCGCTGACGACTCCGGATGCCGGTCCCTACCAGGAGTACGATCAACCGGCTCCCAACGGTGACGACAGATGGGTCGCGGGTCCGTCTACATGGAACAGCGGACACAGCAAGAACCGTGGCAACATCATCTATATGGATGGGCATGTCAAGTTCACCTATCTGAGCAAGACGTTTGAGGAGAGCGGT
>JACMIS010000701.1 GCA_014381035.1 Armatimonadota bacterium | reverse complement strand
CCTGGAACAACAGGCGATTGACAACAAGACGGCAATCGAGGAAGCAACGGCGGAAGCACGGATCAACCGCGCCCAGGACTCCGCACTGACCGATCTGTATATCCAGGACAAGATGCTCCAGCAAGTAGACACGATCTACCTGCCTTCCGATCAGATCATGGGGATGATAAAGAAATGAAATATCCGATAACACTTCGCAGCACCTTGAGCGTGTTCGCGCTTGTATGCTCCCTTTTCGCCCTGTCAGGTTGTGGAGCCGTGGTCAAAACCGGCAACGTCGGGTTGGTAGTGAATCACTATTCCGGCAAGGTGGACGGCGACATCCGCCACGCCGGGTTCAATCCCCTTCCCCCGGCATCCGGCTATGAAATGGTAGAGATCCCGACACACAAACGCACCTACACCATGGTACGCGCCAGTTCCGAGGGATCACGCTCCGGGGATGATAGCGTTCGTGTCAACACGGCTTCCACGAACGTTTTGAATATTGATACGTCGGTCACGTACCATCTTGCTTTCGACGAAACACGCCCGGAGGATCTGAAGAACCTGTACGCGAAGTACCGGTCGCAGTTTCAAGGGAAGGGGTTCGACGCGTTCGAGGAAAATCAACTCCGCCCTCTGTTTCGCAAGTATGTCTCGAACGCGTTCGGGAAGATGAGCACCGTGGACGCGATGACGGGCGACGGCAAGAACCGTGCGGCGGCGGACGCCCGAACGGAACTGAACAAGGTACTGAACAGCGATTCTATAGTGGTGGACGAAGTACGCATCCGGGCGATCTGGCCCGATGAGAACACCAAGAACACGCTCCGGACGCACCTCGTCGCCGAGCAAAACTTGCGCTTGTCCACGCTGAACCAACAACTCGCCTCGATCACAAACGCTCGCAAGGTTTCCAAAGCCGAAGCGGAAGCGAAAGCCGCCCGAATTCGCGCGGCATCGCTGACGCCGCGTCTGGTACGGTTCAAACACCTCGACAATATACGCATCGTCGGCGTGCCGCGTGGTGCCATCGTGAACGCAGGTTCGGCGGAAGCGCGACAACAGACGGCGGGGCAGGACGGGCAATCGGTGCAGGAGCAACCGGCGGAACCCGTACAGTAAATCAGGATCGCCCTTATCCCCACCCCTCGCCTCCAAAGGGCGAGGGGGCGCAACAAAACGAAATCCATATCGCGCACGCGTGTGAGTATTAGGAACGGCTTTTATCTTAGCCGCGTTTTCCAAAAGTGTTGCGGATCACCCCCCTCTTCGTACCGCGCCGGTAACCGCTCGGATACACCGCCGCCGCACCCAACCGTGCTTTAGCAGAAACGGCGTCGTCGCGATACAGGATCATATGAATCTCCATAATCAGTGTCAGAACACGGGCAAAAGACTACCCCTCCCGGCATCGCATGAGTAAATCTTTGATGGATGCGGCGACAAAGGGGCAACTTTCGCGGGTGGAAGACGCTTTAAGCGCAGGACAACCGGTAGACACCACGGACCAGCAGGGAAGGACTCCGTTGATGCGTGCTGCGCGCGCCGGACACAACAATATTGTCCGCGTCCTGCTCGACGCGGGAGCGGACATAAACCACCAGGCGACTTACTACGGATGGACACCAATCGCATTCGCGGCACAGGCGGGGCATGTTGAAGCCGTGCGCGTCCTTCTGGAATACGGTGCCGACCTGAGCGCGAAAGCCGAACGGGGAAAGACTCCTCTGGTGCTTGCCTCCGACCGAGGGCACGCGGAGGTGGTCGCGGTCCTTCTCCACGGCGGAGCCAGTCCGGATCCCGACCCCGATCATCATACCTGGACACCCTTGCGCCGAGCGGCACACAATGGGCATATCGAGGTAGCGCGTCTACTTCTGGAGGCAGGCGCGAACCCGTTGGCGCGGAACTACCGGGACGAAACGCCGCTGGACGTTGCGATCAACCACGGGCACGTTGAAATCACCGAACTGATGCGGTCAGCGGCGGGGATTAACGAATGACAATTCCGGTCGCCTTGGCATTTCTGAGGAACGGAAACCTCGGATGAAATTTCATTTCCGCTTGATGCCCGCCGAAGAGATCCCGCCGTGGGGCACGGAGCAGGGACAACCGACGCTTTCCTGGTTCGGTCTGACGCGCGGTTATTTCTGGATCGAGGTCGGCGGGCAAGAACTGTTTCGGTATACGGACGCAGTGCTGGATCACTGGCAACGCCTCTACCCTCGGTCCCTCCGGGCATCCCTTCCCTATGAAGAGTATCAAGTCGCCCGCTATTGGGAAGACCTGTTGGATATGCTTCCCGCGATACTCGACCCTCTGCCCGACGACTTCGCGAAAAGGCTCGTCGACGCGAGCAGATGGCGTAGCTGGGAGGAAGGCGCACTCCGATGGGCGAAGGAATGCGGCGACGAATCGTTGGACATTTACTCTACTGGCTTAGAGTGGTG
Organism: Armatimonadota bacterium; assembly: GCA_014381035.1. The sequence goes on along the minus strand of JACMIS010000701.1, from coordinate 1,232 downwards.
GAGTCAACGCAGGTGGCAGGCGTGGCACCTCGCGCACCCGCCGCGCTTGTGGCTGTGGCGGGTCAAGGATATGATTCACATCCGCTGGGACAACCGCGACATAACAGTGGACGGAATGCTCGTTTGGGAGGCGCAACAAGGAGAATATACCCTTTCTGTCGCGGAATTTTTGGCGGCGGTGGAGTCCTTTCACGCACGTTTTTTGAGCAAAATGGAGCTACGTGTGAATGCGGTTCGCACCGCGTGGTCCCGCCCCAAAGTAAAGATTGACTTCGACGCCCTCATTCTCGAACAAGCGGCGCGTCCGGGATGGCTGGAATATACCGTCCGCCCGACGACGGTACAGCGAGCACTCTCGTGGGAGCAGGTGCGGGAAGCGATAGCGGCAACAGATCAAGCAGAGTAACGCCGATTCCATGTCGGCTACACGGCGCGGTGACGCTCTCGCACACCCCAGCCGATTTCCGGGCGCAACGCGAGCGTTTCGGGGTTTTGCGCTACCCCGACGAATCCCGCGACGAACTCCATCGGCAGTTTTACGTTCAAGTACTGCCAGGTGAATGGAGCGACTGAGAGTGCGGGTGGCAGGAAGCCCGAAGTGATTCCGGCGAAACTGGACGTGGGTGGCTCCCAGCCAAGGTACTGATTGCGAGACGGTTTGCCGCGCCCGTTCATCATTTCGTCGAAACGTGCCCATGCCCCCTCAAGCGAAAGTAAGAAACGCTCCTGCAACCGATTCACCTGCTCCCGCGCAATGCGCGGGGTTGGCGGCGCGGCAACGAGATAGGGAAACAGGTTGACCACGTACCCCGTGATATAGGGTCCTCCGCTGTTGTCATCCATCTTATAGAAATTGTGCCAGAACGACCGGTCTACGTCGCCCTCGCTCGCGGCAATGAACTGGTCGAGTATGGGGAGCAAGTGCTGCGTCCACCAGTGGAGGTCGTATTCGGCGAGTGCCGCCGCCCCTTCCCGGACAGAATGCCAATCTTCTGGCGTGCCTTCCAAGGTGATCTCGGGGATGCCACAGAGCGTGACGACATCGTAGTCGAAATAGCTGCGGAAGGCGTCCATCAGGGTCACCTCGGTCGCCGCCCGCGCCACAATGTCGGTGGTCGAGAACGAGCGAACGACAAGCCCGTGCCCGTGTTCCCCGACGTGTGCCCGGATCTGATCGGAGAATTCGGCGAAGACTCCCTCCCAGTCGTTGCCCGCGAAGCCGCGCACGAACT
>JACMIS010000700.1 GCA_014381035.1 Armatimonadota bacterium | reverse complement strand
TGGCCGGGCTCTCCTCCCAGGGAATCGTACGGGTGCGCTTCGACGGTAGCACGGCGACCGAGGTCGGTCGCATCGACCTGGGAGTGCGCATCCGCGAGATCGAGCAGGGACCGGACGGCGCTATCTGGGTTCTGGAGGACGGTGCCAATGGTCGTCTTCGTCGCCTCGACCCGGACTGACTCGCGTATCGGATCGAGGCTGGGTATCAAGTCCGGGTCGGTTCCTGACTGCCCCCGTTGGCGTCGCCCTCCTGAGCGTGCTCAAACCGAACGATGAAACACTGGCACTCATTGGAGTCGAATCGTGTCGCTCCGCAGAGACTCATACGCTCGCTTGAGTATCGGTCGGGAGCCCTGTTTGGCGGCGCCGATTTTGCGGATGAAGCGCACTAGCTTTCCCGACGTTCTCGCGACACCAGACCAATCCCATTCACTTACATCTCCCAGCTCAGGGAGAGTTACAGACCAGCTACGAGCGCGGACTTCGGAGTTATGATTCGTGTGTGAATCGGTCAACATGCCATCGTGCAGAGTGCCGAAATATACCTGGATAAGTCCCCAACCTTCCGTCGAATGCCGTATTCTCTCTCCCATGTTCTGCTCAATTCGGTGATACTGAACGCGCCCTCCCATATCAGGAGCGTGAAGTTGGAAATACGCGGATTCTTTGCACAGTTCAAAGGAATCACGGACGGATTCGGTCGAGGTAAAGACGCGCACCGGCTTGTCCCATCTCGAATGTAGTTCGTAGAGTGTCCAGCTAGGTTGGGCAAAAATGAAATCGAGGACCTCCTCGCAGTCATTTCCCAGAGCATAAAAATCACAGTTCGGCATTTCGGTACCGGCGTTTCCTTGGATTATGTTGCGGGTTTCGCGGCGGCAGAAGCGTCTGCCGGGGCGTTTTTGATGACTCCGACCAGCACCGCGAGAAGATCGTCTAGGTCGGCGGGGACGTTGAACTGCCCGATGTCCTGCGTCACGTGCTTGCGGGCGCGGTCGAGGACGCCAAACCGCCACGTATCCCCTACCGACACCGCGCCGTGCAGGAAGGGCATCTCGTCCGGCGCGAACGCGTCGAGGGCGACTAACTCGGCGGCGAGTTGCGTGAAACCGCGCACCATGTCCGCCTGTTTCGCTTCGACGACAACCAGCGCGTTGTCTTTCTGCAACAGGTAATCGAGGCTGCCGTGCAGGCGCGGCGAAACGTTCACCGCGTATTCCGAGTGCAGTTCGGCGTCCACGGCGAGCGAGACTTCTAAAAGGAGTGGGGCGATGAGAAACTCGCGGCGCGTGATCTCGGCGTTCATTCCAATGCGGCGTAGCACCAGATTCGACCGACTTCTCAGGTAGTCCGCCCATGCGCCCACTTCCTCGGGTCGGCGCGGGAGAGTTAGGGCGTCGCGGTCGAACGTATAGCCGAGTTCGGCGAGTACCGCTCCCGTTTCAGCAGTGAACGCGAAATACTGGTGGAAGCCAGTCACTACGTCCGGCAACGTGAACGGCGACTTGAGCGGGCGCGGAGACATGCCTTGAGTATATCGCGCTTGCGACATTATCCCGTCCCCGGAACCCCCCGCCCCCAATTCTGGGGGAGCCGGAGGGACCGGAGCATCAGGGCAAGGGGATTGCGCGGCACCTTTTCTACTTCCTCTACTTCGCGATATGAGTGTCGTTGACGTAAGGGATTGGAATCCACCGATATCCTTTGCCGTCCGGGCGCAAGTGCCCGACACCGGGGAACGACACATGTGCTGGCGCGACCAGGTATCCGTTTTTCGCCGCGTCGGCGTACGCCTTTTTGCGCTGAACTGCCGCCGCTTTCGAGTCGAAATCGAACTTGATAGTGATTGCCGGGTTGGGAAACTGCACTTCGGCGACATGCATGATGTCCCCCCAGAACACCATCTTCTCGCCGTTGTTTTCCAGCGCATAGAAGCTGTGCCCTGGCGTGTGACCCGGTGTCGGGAGGGAGCGGATTCCGGGGAATAGCTCCGTCTCGCCATCGAAGGTTTTCACCTGCCCTGAGGCAACGTATGGTTTCACCTTGGTAGCCGCCTCCTCGAAGAGTTTCTTGTACAATTCTTTCCTATCTTCCGGGACATCCTTCAAATTGGTGGGGTCCATCCAGAAAACAAGTTCGCGCTTCTCGACGTGCAAAACCGCATTGGGGAAAACCTTTCGCGTGCCGTCCATCAGTCCGCCGGTGTGATCGGTATGGATATGCGTGACCAGAATATCGGTGATCTGGTCCGTCTTGTAGCCCACCGCTTCCAGACTGGCGGGAAGTTTGAAAAGAGTCGGTCCGTAGAGTTCCCCTGAGCCGGTATCTACCAGGATTCGGCGGGGACCGGCGAGAATCAGATAGGCATTGACGGAAGCATCCAGCGGTAGCTTTTGGTACGCATCCGCGAATAGTCGTTCTACCTCGCCGGGTTTCGCTCCGGTCAGTAGCCCTAGTGCGGGTAGCGGCACGGTCCCGTCGGAAAGGGCGATGACTTCAAACGTCCCGACCGTCATCCGGTGAAATCCGGCTTGCGCTTTGCTTAGCTTCGGCGCGGGCGTCTGCGCGAAAACAGAGGAAGCCGAAAGGGTGGCGAGTGCGAGCGAAATAGCTGCGGTGGACGAGGCGATCTTGTAAAAAACCATAGGTATCTCCGTGAAATGCGAAGGCGGTAGTGGGCTCGAACCGCTTGTCCGGGTCGCGTGCGTTCGCGCGGAGCATGCCGCGCGCTCCTGCTGACAAACCGCTGCCGGACCGGTTCTCCGTCCGCCCTCTAATTGCTGATACCGAATGACTTTCGCGCCGTTCCATGTATTTAGAGATTTGGGGAACGCCGTGATACGGCGTTCCCCTACCTTGTATCAAGCCCAACTGGCGGTGCTCGCCGCAGGGCGGACGATCATCTCGCTGACGTCCACATCGGCGGGTTGCTCGATGGCGAAAAGGATGGCCCGTGCGATAGATTCCGCCGGGATGCCGATGGCACGTGCGCCGTCGATCATTTTTTTGGTCTCCTCGGATGTGATACTGTTGCTGAGCTCGGATTCCGTCACGCCGGGACAGATGATTGTCACGCGGATACCTTGCTCCGACTCCAGACGCAACCCTTCCGAAATCGCCCGCACCGCGAACTTGGTTGCGCAGTAGACCGCGCCGGTCTGCACCACCGCGTGACCACCGGTGGAGGAGATATTAATGATGTGCCCGGCGCCCTGCTCCTTCATGTGCGGAAGACCAGCCGCGATCCCGTAGAGCGTGCCTTTTATATTCACGTCCACCATCCGATCCCATTCATCCACCTTCAGTTCGTCGAAACGGGAAAGTGGCATCACCCCGGCGTTGTTGATAACCACATCGACGCGCCCATACGTCGTCTTCGCCAACCGCACCAGTTCCTCGACATCGGCGCGGTTCGCCACATCCGTCGCCCGATACTCCGCCGTACCGCCTTCCGTGCGAATGTCGGCGACGAGCGATTCCAACCGCTCGGTGCGTCGCGCCCCAACCACGACACGCGCCCCATTCCGCGCCAACAAACGCGCGGTCGCCTCGCCGATACCGCTACTTGCCCCGGTAATGACCACTACCTTGCCCGCCACTCCAACGGTTTTCTGCAACTCAGACATTATACGATCCTCCATACTGTTTTTTCGCGCGGGGTGCCTATCACACCGCAAAGTTTTCTGACAAGGTCAGTGTATCTCTGGAAGAAGGGGAGGAGTTAGAATAATACTACGGAGTTATTGCCTGATTCTACAGAACAAGAAATCTCATATGAGTGCGAAGAATCGTCACATCGGCTATAATCGGTTTGGAGAAAACATGCCATCACAACGATTTGCCGACAATAATTCGGGCAACATTGCTGCCGGCGACTCCGCCGTGGGACCACAGTACGAGGAGCTAAAAACCCTTATAGAGCGCCTCACCAGGCAAGATGGGATTCACTTGACTGCGATTGATCCGCTCTGCCTGTATCGTTCTTCCATCCCAACCGCAGCGATTCACGGTGTGTACGAACCTTCTCTTTGCGTGATTGCTCAGGGAAGAAAAATAGTTATGCTCGCCGAAGAATCCTACATATACGCCCCGGCGCAGTACCTGCTGGCGTCCGTCGATCTGCACATCGTCGGTCAGGTGATTGAGGCGACACCACAGGCACCTTATCTGAGTCTCAAAATCGATCTCGATCCCGCCGAGATCAGTGCGTTGGTTATGGAGTCAGGCATGTCCGCCGCGTCCGCGAGTGCTCCCGCTACACGAGGAATCTCGGTGAACCGTATCGATCCCGGACTGCTGGATGCCGTAATACGTCTCCTACGCTTGCTGGAAATCCCATGCGACATCCCCGTGCTGAAACCACTCATTATGCGGGAGATACTGTACCGTCTTCTCATGGGTGAACAAAGCACCCATCTACGCCGAATCGCCTCCGGCAACAGCGAGACGCAACGGGTCGCGCAAGCGATCCGGTGGTTGAAGCAACACTACGCTGACCCAATCCGCATCGAGGATGTTGCACGCGTCGCCTGCATGAGTCCGTCTGGGCTGTTCCACCATTTCAAGGCAGTAACGGCGATGAGTCCGCTCCAGTACCAGAAGCAGTTGCGGTTGCAGGAAGCCCGTCGCCTGATGCTCGGCGAGGCATTGGACGCAACCACGGCAGGCTACCGCGTCGGCTACGAAAGCCCGTCCCAGTTCAGTCGCGAGTACAGCCGCCTTTTCGGTGCCCCGCCCCGCCGCGACATCGCCCAACTTCGCGTTGCCTCTACCTCGTCTATGGTCGCGGTTTGACTCTTTTTTGCCGTTGCGGGAAACCTCATCCCCCCGCTCAGGGAAATCGCGTTGCGGATACTGCTCATAATACCGGTGTCGCGGCGCGTAGCGGTCAGGGTATAATTTGGTTGCTGATTCCTGGGTCACTCCGTCGAATCTGCCCTGTAAAACCTAACGTTAGTTCGTCGCGAAAGTTGATGGGTCCCTTGTATGCCGTTAAATGATCCCTCCCCCTCCTGGCGAACCATTTCCTATCAGCGAACCGCCTACGCGTTCTGTGAGCAATATCTCTGTCAGCCGGGCGTAGCGGCGAAATTTCCGGCGCATACGCACGCGGAATATCAGTTGTATCTCAATCATCACCTCCCCTACCGCTACACGTATCGTCGACAGTCGCTGACGGTAGGGTCGAACGAATTGAGCGTTTTCGCGCCGGGGGAACCCCATTCGGGAGAGGACACCGACACGCGTTCCGCGCCGTCGCTATTCCGACTGCTTTACCTGATGCCGGACGCTTGGCGCGGTCTATGCCGGGAGAGAAAACGCGGCGGGGAGGCAGTACCGGACTTCGCCGACGTGTTGCATACCGATGAGGGAGTCACGCAGACGTTCGTCCGTACTCACCGCTCCCTGATGACGGGTTCGATCCTGGTCGAACATGAAGCCGCGCTGATCGCCCTGTTCGGCTCGCTACTGCAAAAGCGTGACGAGCCGACACCCATGGGCGGCGAGGTGGTCGCGGTGCGCATCGCCCGTGAATACCTTGCGGCGAATTACAACGCCAACGTGTCCCTCAATGATCTGTCGCGGGAAACCGGTCTACACCCGAACTATTTGCACCACGCGTTCTGCGCCCAGGTCGGTCTGCCCCCGCACGCGTATCTGATCAACCTGCGTATCGGTCATGCGAAGCGGCTGCTTTCGAGCGGCATCCCCGCGCCGCAGGTCGCGCATGCGGTCGGCTTCGCGGACCAGAGCCATTTCATCCGGCATTTTAAACGGATCGTCGGCGTGACACCGGGACGATACCGCGCCGCGAAAAGGTCCCCGCGATAGCCAGAACGTTCTATATAAGCCCGCTCCACTCCGGTATCTTTGTTTTCGTTCGGTAAAACTCGTCGGCATATCAGAAAGAAACAAAATGAAGATCGGCATTATCGGCGCGGGGAACGTCGGGTCGGGACTGGGTAAGCGGCTCGCCGCGAGCGGGCATGAACTCTGTTTCAGCTACTCACGGGACCCGGCGAAACTCGACGCTCTGGTCGCAAGTATTGGAACGAATGCACGCTCGGGAACGCCCGAAGAAGCGGCACAATTCGGGGAGGTGGTGTTGCTCGCGATGACCTGGGCGCAGGTCCAAGATGCCGCCGCGCAGATCGGCGACGCGGCGAACGGCAAGATCGTCTGGTCGGCGGTCAACGCCGTGAACAGTACCATGACCGGACTTGCCATCGGTACGACAACCTCCGCCGCCGAGGAGATCGCCCGCCTCCTGCCGACAAGCAACATTGTCGAAGGCATTCCGTGCAACGCGGAGATACTGCACTCCCCCTCGCTCGACTTTGGCGCGGACCGCCCCGGCGCGTTCGTTTGCGGCGACGACCCGGCGGCGCGGCAGACCGTCCTGTCCCTGCTGAGTGATGTAGGACTCGCTCCCACCGACGCGGGACCGCTCGTCGCCGCCCGGCTTATCGAGCCGACCGGTTTTTTGGTCGCATACCTCGCCTACGCGCAGGGCATGGGCGGCGCGAACACCGCGATGAAACTGCTCCGGCGTGACGCGGCATAAACGCCGGGCGACTACGAAACGATGTTCGCCCGGTTTATTCCCCCTTTATAGACACCGGATGCACCCGGTTCTGACAAACTGCGTCATCGGCAATCCGCCGCTGGCACCGATTTTTTGAGGATC
>JACMIS010000699.1 GCA_014381035.1 Armatimonadota bacterium | reverse complement strand
GGCGTGGAAACAATGCGCCCGGTCCCTTTTAAGAGCGGATTGTTTCCACGCCGTAAAAACACAAACACAGAATCGTTCATAAAACTGTCCCTTTGTTGAGAGTGGAAAGATTTTGAAAGAAACACTATCAACAGAACAACAATATCAATGAAGCAACTATGCTTGCTGTGATTCCGATCACACTATTTTGTGATCCGAGGGGCAAGATCTGTTCGGCAATACATTACAGAGAAATTCGTGGCGAGAATCGGGGGAATGTGGGTCTAGAGGATGGGCGGGCACGCCCGGGAGAGCGACTATCCAGATTGATTTATCGCTCCGCTCTGCTCACGACGACAAACCGGCGACGGTTGTTTATGCTTTCCGGTAAATCTCTTCTGGGGAGACCAGTACCGGCAATATCTCTGTCCAGTCCCCGGCACCGCTCGCTTCCCGATAATAACAGGATTCGTGCCCGGTGTGGCAGGTGGGACCGATCGGCTCGGCGAGGATCAGCAGCGAATTGTTTTCACAGTTGACGCGCACCGATTTTGTCAGGAGGAACATGCCGCTCGTTTCGCCCTTGAGCCAGAACTTCTGCCGCGACCTGCTCCAGAAACAGACCTTGCCCTCGCTGACCGTGCGCGACAACGCGTCACGGTTCATGAAGCCGAGCATGAGAACGTCCTTGGTTTCGTGATGCTGAACAATCGCTGGCACCAAACCATCGCTGTCGAACTTTAAGGAGTCAACGGGGAAATTGTCCATCTTTCTGATCACACATTCTCCGAACCGGATAGTTCGGACTGGGCGACGCGCCACAGCGCGGCTTCGTACCGCCCGCCGAAGTCAACCTGAGTGATGTCTTTAAAGCGATACGGTTCGCGCTCCTTGATCCACTTCGCTTTCGGGCTGATTTCACGCAACGTTACCGCCCGTTTCTTAATCTCGGACACGCGACCGATATAGCAGGAGTCGGGGTATTCATGCTCCAAGTGCAGAGTGACTAGCGGAAAGTGGGCATCCGCCGAAGCGACAAGTGACTGCCAATCGTCCATAACAATCCCGCTTGGCGCGGATGGGAATTGATTGTCCATCTGCAAAACACGGTGGAGGAAGTCATCCGGGAGCGTCTTCACCGAAATCAGTTCGCGCAACGGGAAAACGGAGTAGCCATTCAGAAAGACATGTTCGAGGGCATTCTGGAGTAGAACGAAATTTTCGCTCAAGCCGACCACGTAGCCGTTGTATTTCCAACCGCCTTTGGCACGGCAACGCAGAGATACCATTGCGCTGTTCGCCATCGCCATATCCAGGACCTCGTACCGCTGCTTCTTTTGTGCTTTCATAATGCTTTATATCGCCGTCGTATCGCGCATTGGTAAATCGCGCTTCGTGAGATACGATTTTATTTCGCTGATCGTACACTCGCCGTAATGCAAGATGGAAGAAAGAAGAACTGCCGACGCGCCGCCATCGGTCAAAGCGTCATATAAGTGTTCGGGAGTGCCTGCCCCGCCGGACGCAATGACGGGGATGGGGACGAGGTCCGCGACGGCGCGGGTGAGTGGCAGGTCATAACCCGCCTTGGTACCATCCGCGTCCATCGAGGTGAGCAGAATCTCGCCCGCACCCAGGGAATATACTTTTTCCGCCCATTCCAACGCATCAATCCCGGTCGGCGTGCGCCCGCCGTGGACATGCACTTCGTAGCCGCTTGCCGTATTGCCGGTACGTTTCGGGTCGATAGCGATCACCACGCACTGGGACCCGAATCGCTCGGCGGCTTCACGTATAAGATCCGGATTTTTGATCGCCGCGCTGTTGATGGAAACCTTGTCCGCACCTGTAGCGAGAATGCGCCGGAAATCGTCCACGTGCGCGATCCCGCCGCCAACGGTGAAGGGGATAAATACCTGCTCGGCGACGCGTGCGGCAAGTTCGAAGATCAAACCACGCCCATCCGCCGACGCCGTTATGTCCAGGAAGACCAATTCATCGGCACCGCTGGCATCATAGGCTCGCGCGAGTGCGACCGGATCTCCGGCGTCTTTCAACCCGAGAAAGTTAACGCCTTTAACAACGCGCCCTTCTTTAACGTCCAAACAGGGAATAATGCGGCGAGTCAGCATAGTTATGAGTTAGTGGTCGGTGACCAGTGGTCAGAGTGTACCGCAGAATATCACGTTGCGGCGAATCCTGTCCGGTTCTGACCACTCACCACTGGTCACCGACCACTAACGCATTAATCCTTCGCCCAGAACATCGGTCCGGGTTGCTCGGAAATGTTTGCCCGCTTGAGAATGTCCAATGCCTTGTGCAACCCTTCCTTGATCGAAAGCATGGAGTCTTCGTGCTCGATGGAAAGTACGTAGTCGTAGCCGATCATCCGCAGATTCGTGATGAAATCTTTCCACCACGCTTCGTCATGCCCATAGCCGACGGAGCGGAACACCCATGAGCGTGCGTTCACATCGCCGTAGGATTTCGTGTCCAGGTTGCCGTTGATTGCCGAATTCAGCGGATCGATGCGCGTGTCCTTCGCGTGGGCGTGAAAAATCGCGCCCGCTTTGCCCAGTTCACGAACCGCTAACAACGGGTCGATACCCTGCCACCAGAAGTGCGACGGGTCGAAGTTGCAGCCGATGTTTTCACCGGCGGCTTTTCGCAAGCGAAGCATCGTATCCGGGTTGTAGACCAGAAAGCCGGGGTGAGCTTCGATGGCAAACTTGACACCGTGCTGGCGCAGGAAGCGGTTCTGCGAACGCCAATAGCGTCCGGCGACCTTCCATTGATAATCCAGTATTTCGCGGTACTCATCGGGCCACGCGCACGTCACCCAGTTCGGGTTCTTCGCACGGGGCGAGTCGCCGGGACAACCCGAAAAACCGTTCACCGTGGCTTGCGGCATGATCCCATCGCCGTGTAGTTTCTCCGCGAGTAGAACGGCGTTATGGAACGCATCTTCGTGATCGCGTTGTATCTCGCGGTTCGGGTGCAAGGGGTTACCATGTACGGAAACCGCGGAGATGATCAGTCCACGCGATTTAACGGCGTCCACTAATTTCGCCCGCTTTGCGTTGTCCTGCGCGAGCGCGACGATGCCGCCGAAATCGTCTAAATGACGGGAACCGGGATACGCGCCGCCACCCAGTTCGACCGATTCGATTCCCGCTCCGGCGATATAGTCGAGGGATTCCTCTACCGGTCGATCATGGAATAGCGCAGTAAAAATACCGATTTTCATAGAGTTTATGCGTCCTTGAAGCGCGGAAATTGTAATTTGTCACGCTTTTGTTGTTCGTGCCGATTGTAACACGAAGGGTGAAAACTCGTCTATAGGTATTATGGAGGAAAACGAGGGGGAATCACACGTCGCGAACCCTACGTGCGATTGTAAACGTTCCATAGGCGGTAGGCATTCGAATGCCGGACTATTTCTTGTCCCCCAGCGACTGATATCGCTGCATTTGCGCCTGCATTTCCGGGGACATATGGTTGGGTTGCCCGGCGGCAGGATTGTTCTCGCCGATCTTCGCGCCCGGCTTCGCTTTCGGCACGGATACGGTGGAGCCAGGTTTCGTACCCTGGGATGATTGGTCTGCGGGCGTTGATGAGCAGCCAGCAGCGAGTAGAGATACGGCGATCACCGTTGCCGTGAACGTCGCAAGAAGCCTCTCGTAGTATTTATGTGTAATCATGTCAGATTTCTCGGATTCCCTTTGTCGATTCTTTGCCGGAAATGCTCCCCCAGTAATGTGTGCACACTATGGGTGAGGTAGCATCCTCCGATGTCGCTGTCGTTCGTGTGCTTCAGCGGCTGATGATTCCGTCCACACCCCCGGACGAGTATCGCCCGAGGATGCAGTCGGTGTGTATAGGTTCCTAAAGCCCAGGGTTCCACTCTTGTATCTGTTGAGCCGACGACAACCGGTTCGCCTGCGTCACGGAACCATAGCCCTTCGGTCCGTACGCGCCCCAGAAATCTTTCTCGATAGCTACGGTCGCTCGGACGGCTTTCGCATGCCCATCGAAAAAGATAACGTTGGTGAAACCGCCCCGGTGCCCCTGGATGCACGAGGTCCGCTGCCCCCCGGAAGGTACGCCGTCCAGCGTACACTGGTATGTGGAAAATTCCGAACTGGTGTCCGGGAACGGCAGTCGGCTCTCCGCGATCATGATGGTACCAGCGGGGGTTTGCAGGGTGGCTAGCGCACCAGTGTTTTTGTCGCAACTCCCGTCGCCGACGCAGGGCCAGAATTTGCCGCTTGCACCGTTCTCGTTGACACCGGCGTCCGTACTGACCGCATAGCCACGCGGGAATCGGGTGGATTCATCTCCGACGCCACCGGAACCGCTATAAGGGTCCCACCAGACCGGAGCACCCGACCAACTCGTGGAGTTTTCCGGGCAGAAGAAAAGACCGCCGTCACCCTGATTCGCGTACGGCGTGCCATTATTGTAGGGTCGCCCGCCACTCTTGATATAAGGGTAGATGAAATCCTTCCAGTTCATCATCCTGGAGGTCCACCAGTCCCCCGGGTTGAGAACCGCCCGAAAGAACGGTGCCGTTTCGTCATAATCTTGGATGTACATCATCATCCCGAGACCGAGCTCCTTCTCGTTGGAGAGGCAGGTGATCTGACGCGCTTTCGCTCGGGCTTGCGCGAACACAGGAAAAAGGATCGCGGCGAGAATGGCGATAATTGCAATAACAACGAGCAACTCTATCAGGGTAAAGCCTTTTGATGCGGACTTTGTCGCGCAAGGACGGTTTGTACGGTTTCGAGTCATCATAGTTTGTTTCCTCTTTGATTTGGTCAGTGCATGGTTCGTTCCATGCGGTTTACATCTTGCTCTGGTCGGGAATTGACAACTTCTCCTTGTCGTCGAGTCGGGGCGCGGGCGGGAATGGTCCCGCGGCAATGGATCGCCGTTCGCGCAGTTCCGGGGTGAGCAGAACGCGGGGCACGGAATTCAGTTCGCCCGCGAGCAGGTCTAACAAAGTCCTTACCGCCTGCGCTCCGATGTCACGCACCGATTGGCGGACCGTGGTCAATCCAAGCGTTGCCGACGCCGGTATGTCGTCGATCCCGACGACGGAAATCTCATCCGGTACTCCGACGCCGCGTTCGGCGAACCCTGCGAGTGCGCCGACCGCGACCGCGTCGCAAAAGCAGAACACCCCGGTAGGGCGTTCCGACGGCGTAAACTCGTCTAAAATACGGTGTGCGTTCTTCGCACCCCATTCGCTGTGATACTCGCCGGGCAAGACGAGGCGGGGATCGAAAACAACGCCCGCTTCCAGCAACGCTTGCCGGTAGCCGGTCAATCGCTGGGAATTAGAGCAAAAATCTTGGTTGCCGCAGAATGCCGCGATACGGCGATGCCCGTGGGAGAGAAGATGTGCGGTAGCGAGCCGAGCCGCTTCCACATTGTTGATGTCCACACAGGGTAGGGGATCTTCCTCGCGACTATCGCCGACCATAACGAACGGCAAGCGGGGGTGTCTCTCCCGAAGCCGGGCGAGGAACGGACTGTGCAAGCGCGGGATGATTACGAGAAGACCATCGCAGTGTCCTTCGCCGTAAATCGGCACGCTGCTGAGTGCGTCCGCCCAATCCCCTTCGAGAAAAAGCGTGACTTTCTGTTGCCGCTCTTTGCTTTGCGCCAGAATCCCGTCAATACAGGGACCGAGGTACGGATCGGAGGTAACGGAGTCCTGGCTGTACGCCATCACGACTCCAATAGTGTTCATCCGCTTTCCGGCAAGCCCGCGTGCGAGAGCAGAGGGATGGTAGCCGATGCGGTGTGCGGCGACACGAATACGCTCGCGAGTGGCGTGAGATATGTTCGCGTCAGAACGCTCGTTCAGCACCTTGGATACCGTGCCGAGTGAGACTTGCGCGGCGGCGGCAACGTCTTTGATGGATGGCATCTTTGCACAATTCCTTAAGAAACGGCTTTCCTACAATTAGGAAAGCACTTTCGTAAGATTTTACGACCACATTTCCCATCTGTCAATACCCCGAAAGCACTTTCGTCAATTTTTTAAGAAAGCCCTTTCCTAATTCAGGTCACCATCGAAAGTCCGGGCAGGATTGTCGTCAGGGGGTGCCGAAATCTATCATCCCTTGTCCTTTAATCCAGACGCCGCTCCCCCGACGCCGAATCGTCTCGCCACTGTCGCCTTTCTGACCGTTTGTCTACTCTGGGGGACGGGTTATCTCGCGATTCGCGTTGGCGCGCTGGAAAAGGTGCCACCGTTTCTTTTTATGGGGCTCCGCGTACTTGGCGCAGGCGTCTTGCTACTGCTCGTCGCGACGCGGGGAGATTGGCGAAAACTGCCACGCACTAAGAATACTCTCCTGCCACTCGCGGTCGTCGGGCTACTCACCGAGGGCGTCGGCAACGGCGTCCTCGGATTTGCCACCCGTTTTGTTTCCTCCGGTTTGACCGCGTTGCTGATGGCGATGACCACGTTCTATGCGCTCGGAATAGAAGCGGCACTGCCGCGCGGCGAACGTCCGACGCCTACGGCACTTCTTGGTCTCATCGTTGGTTTCGCCGGTTTGGTGTATCTTGTTCTCCCGGATTTTTCTCAGGCGGGTGGACGCGGCTTTCTCGTCGGGGTCGCGCTAATTCAGGTCGTTTGTTTGTTCTATGCGGCGGGTTCCGTCGCCATTAAGCGGATGGGACAGGGGGATGGCAACACCAAACCTGATCTGGGAACCTCCCTGATTGGTGCGGGTATCCAGGAGGTGATTGCCGGAGGTCTGCTGACATTAATCGGGACGTTCGCCGGGGAATGGAACGATTTTTACTTTAGCCCTGCCGCCTGGGGAGCGTTCTGGTATCTCCTGCTGATACCGTCCGGCGTCGGGTTTGCAGCATATATCTATTCGTTGCAACATTTGCCCCTTTCTGTCGTCACCCTCCACCGGTACATCAACCCGGTCGTCGCCCTTCTGGTCGGCGCATGGCTGTTGCACGAAACCGTCACCGGGCGCGACGTGGTCGCGATAGCGATTATTGCGGCGGGTGTGGGACTCGTGCAATGGGGGCAGACCCGGCGATAGTGGCACCGTGATAAATGACTCTCAACGTTTCGGGAACCAACCACCGCCTCTTCCTGTAACCGCTGTATAAGATGCGGCGTCAAACTCCGACAGAATTTAATCGCGATGCCGCCTAAGAGAAAGGTATCTGACCATGAAATCCATACAGATACAGAATACGTGGGGATTGGATTCGCTAACGATTATTGATCTACCGGAGCCCGAAGCACCAAAACCAGGTCACGTATTGATCCGTGTCCATGCGGCCTCGCTCAATTACCGCGACTGGATGATGGTGAACGGTTGGTATAATCCGAATCAGCCCCTGCCATTAGTGCCACTTTCGGATGGTGCCGGGGAGGTGGTCGGTGTGGGCGAGGGTGTGACCCGGTGGAAAATCGGCGACCGTGTCGCGGGTGCGTTTACACAGGACTGGCACAGCGGCGAATTCAAAGCGGCGTACTGGCAAACCTCGACACTCGGCGGTCCGCTACCCGGAATGTTGCAGGAGCACGTCACCCTTTCCGAAACCGGCTTGGTAAAAATACCGGATCACCTGTCCTACGAGGAAGCCGCAACACTCCCCTGCGCGGCAGTGACGGCATGGAACGGGCTTTTCGTTTCCGGCAACCTGCAAGCCGGGGAAACCGTGTTGGTCCAGGGAACCGGCGGTGTTTCTTTGTTCGCCTTACAGTTCGCTAAGTTGGCGGGGGCGCGAGTCATCGCTACGTCGTCGAGCGATGCCAAACTCGCCCGCGCGAAAGAGTCGGGCGCGGATGCAATCATCAACTACAAAACCACGCCGGAATGGGGTGTCGCCGCCCGCGATATGACCGAAGGCGGTTTGGGCGTAGACCATGTGATCGAGGTCGGTGGAGCAGGAACGCTGCCGCAGTCATTCCAATCGGTCAAAGCGGGTGGACATATCGCGTTGATCGGCGTCCTGACTGTGCAGGACGCGGCTCCGATTGACCCGATTTCGATCCTGCTCAAATCAATCACGGTGCGCGGTATTCTGGTCGGCAGTCGGGAGATGTTCGAGAACATGAACCGTGCTATTTCACAAGCCCGGTTGAAGCCGGTAATTGACCGCGTTTTCCCTTTCTCGGAAACCCGTGCGGCACTCGCCCACCTGTCGAGCGGCTCGCATTTCGGTAAAGTCGTGATACGCATCGCGGAGTAGAAAATGTAACCCCGTTTGACGAACCCGGCGCGAACCGTTACAATCTGCGGCGTGACATCTGCACTTTCTTCGGTTCGCGCCGAACTATTATCGTTCTTGCAATGCCCCGAAACAGGGGCGGCACTCACGGGCTGGGACGGCGTCACCGAATCCGGCACGCTTACCGCGTCAGATTCGGGGCGAACTTACCCGGTACGCGATGGGATTCCGTGTTTGTTGCCGCCGTCACTCCGCGACAGCGCAACCACGGAGGACGCGGAAAAACGTTCCGAGATGCACGCCCGTGACGCTCAAGTGGGCGATTACGATAACATGCTTGGTCTGCGTCTGTTCACCTCAGTCGAGGTACCGATCACACTACAATACCTGCGACTCGAACCGGGGCATCTGCTTTTGGAGGGAGGGTGCGGGACCGGACGAATGACGCCTTTTTTTGCGGATCGGGTCCGCGGGCTTTTGTGCGTGGACTTTTCGATGGAGTCGCTCCGCGTTGCCAAACGGAAACTTTCCCCGGAACAAGCCGCAAAAACGCTTTTCGTTCAAGCAGACCTATCGCAACTCCCGCTTCGCTCGAACGTATTTGATCGCGTCGGCACTTTCGGGGTGTACGAGCACATTCCTACCGAAGCCACACGCGACCGAGCCGTCGCGGATATGCTTCGGGTCATGACCGCCCGCGAATCCGGCTCCCGCTTCGCATTATCGGCGTATCGTTGGGGACCGCCTATCTCGTGGAACGCACAGAAAGAAGGGCACCACGACGGCGGTATCTACTTCAAGCGGTTTACACAAACGGAACTTGTCGAGTTGCTTACCCCACGGCTGAGCATCGGTGGCGCGACCGAGGCTTTGCTGTACTATCACCTGATTTGGGGGAGGAAATATCCGGCGTAGTGAGCCTCCTCTGACACACGGTATCCTTCTTTTCTCATTCCTCTCACGGTGTTTGTTTCTCGTAAACCGGTAGTCCGCCTCGTTCCTCCGCGAGCAAGGAGAGTCGCCCGTCGAAGACCAGGAGGGTTTTGCCGTTGGCGGCAACTCCCACAGTGAGTACTTTCTGCCGGATCGGCTTATCGTCGACGTCCCCGGTGACTTTTTCCGGAGCCATTGTGAGAATTCCGTCCTGAAAGGTCCACCGACCGGTGATCTTTCCGGGGCGACGTGCATCCCCCGCGATCATGGTCAGAAGCGTCTGGTCGTAGGTACCATCGGCACGGAGCGTAAATTTGTTGTCAACAAAGGTCACACGTGAGCCGACAAACGCGCCGCTCGCGGATACGAAATCCAGCGATGAACTGGATCCCGTATGCCAGGTTCCGACAAGTGCGGCACGGTCCGTAAAGAACGGTTTGTCGCTGGCAGGCGCACCGCCACGCAGACGCAGACTGTTAAAAAACGCTTCGACATTCTTCTCTTCTCCCGATTGCAAGCCGGAGTAGCCAAAGGATTCAATTCCGATAAGTGGGATAACGTCCGTTCCCGCATCAACGACATACAAAAAAACATGGCGAGATTCGCCACCGGGTTTCGCCAGCACATAGCCGCCATCAAAGACAAGGGTGACACCGTTAGGAAACCGGCGTGGTAAAGGAAACGGACGGTGTCCTTTGGTATCAAATCGCGGCTCAACAACCTCTTTCCAAAGATTCTGAAACGTCCGGCTCATACTACCCTGCTTTGGAACACGTGGAAGGATCGCCAGCCCATAGAAAGTATCGTCACCGGTATTGCGTGGTCCCCGTTTCAATGCCATACCATCTGCCTGCCATTCGGCGGGAAGCGTGTATTGGAGGTCTGTGCCCGGTGTGTCGGTTGCTGCTTTTGGCGGATTATTTTCCGACGTGCCCACGAGGAACAAGCCTTTCGGCGAAATACGGACCCGTGCAGCGGTGACACCGAGCATTTTTTCCAACAATTGTCCGGCGAACGCTTTGCCACCGTCACTGGCTTTCGGGTCATCTTTCGTAATGTCCCGCATCGTGGTTGTGAAAATCGCCATGTAAACGCAGTACTCATAGAACTGCTGTTTTTCGACATCGGCAATGTTTTTTATCTCGTTTGTGGAGAGTACAACCGTAGTTTGCGCCAGCAAAGTATCGGAAGAGGAGTCATCCAACTCTTTTCCGGTAGCGACACTCCACTGCGCCGACACGAAAGCGGTGAGAGCGAACGCTATATCGTTCCCATAACCGTTTTTTGCCGCAACCGTATCGAAAGCCTTCTTGCCCGCTTCCAGAATGTCGCGCAATGCAGACCGCTTCTCGGCATCCGTCCCGAGCACGTCAGTGATCTTTCCGAGAAGGAGCGGCTTGGTAGTCGGGGTGAACTTTGTCGCCCCCTTCACCTTCACTGCGGTGCCAGCGCGCGGTTGTGTCAGTCGTTTCGCCGCCATGGTTAGCGGACCGGGCGCGGCAACAGGAACCTCTTCAGCAGTGGCGGGTAAAACCAAAACGGCGAGGGACAAGAATAAAGCAAAAAATATACGTCGCATCAGTATCTCCTCAACGGCTACGGGCGGCTTGCGGGTCGGGGGGAAACTCGGCGGTCGCGGAGATCCACTCAAAAGTAGTATTGATTTCCGACGAAGACATTTTGTCTCCGGGGATATCCCATCCGCCGCCGATGGCGAAGGTTTTACCAGGAACGGGAAAGACCACATCTGACTCCTCCGTCGGAATCCGCATCTCCACCGGTTCTATAGATGGTGGAAAGGGCGGGATCGGGGTTGTAAAGGAATTCCCATCACAATCGTTCACCGTCTGTCGGAACGGGCTGGAATTCGGGTCCGCGAAGCCAAACCCGATTGCCAGAGCGCCGGTCATATTTATAGTGTCAATCGACAGATAGGCAATAATCCCCCGGTCTTGCGGCGGTTGACCGGCGGCATTAAATCCTAACGGGAACCAGCTGCCTTCCCCGCTCCATGTCCGTGTCTCACTTCCGCCGCCCTCGCTGCAAGCCTCACTAACAATCCCTTTCGCAGAAAGTTCTGCGGACGAATCCCGCGTCGCAATCGCATAGCGCGTCGGGCGAATAAAGACTTTGCCCGGATCTGCTCTGTATTCGCCGACATCGGCACGGAACACCAGTCGCATGCCCCCCTCGATCTGGAACGGCTCATCCAGGCTCGGTTGCGCATCATATTTCCCCTCGATGGTCCAGCGCGAGATGCGGCGCACATTGCTTTTATGCTCACGGATGATCACCTGGACATCGCCCGCCGATCCCGCCCCGCTACGAGGCAGGTTGCAACGGACTTCATTCTCGCCCCATTGTTCAACCGCTGACTCGACACCATCAATCAGGACTTTACCACCCGTTTCCATGCCAAATGTCCCCTTCAGGATTGCCTTGTCGGTAGTCTCGTCGATGAGAACATATGCTATCGATGGGGCGAGAAGTCCGAAGTTATCTACCCCTTTAGTGATTCTGAGACTGACAAATTTACCGGGAATGACCTCGTTGGTCATTGGATCGCGGGCGGGGAAGGAATTGCCAACCTGCTCGGCTAACGCGACGAGCAACTTGTCGTAGTCGAAGGATCGTTGCGGTGTCGCCTCCTTCGGGGATAAAACATTCGCCCCTACGAGACGGTCAATCATAAACCGTTGCACACGGTCAGAATCGGTCGAGCTCACCACATCCGTGTAGCCTGCGACTGCTCCGGCACCCACGCCGATGCACGCCTGGACAATCTCCTGCGCCGCGGGACTCTGGCTACTACAGGCACTGATCCAAACAAGGCTGCTCGGGGCAAACTTCCAATAGCGGGAAATCCAGCGGTGGGTTACGGCATAAAACGTCCGCGTATCGTTGGGCACGGATACAGACCATAACAAGCCTATTTTTGCTTCTGGCAGTAGTGCCAGCGTTAAATCCTTGGTGACTACTGTCGCCGTGGAGAGGACGAAATAGGGAACACCACCGACTCCTACCACAGGACCGCCGTGTGACGAATAAAAGAAAAAGGAGGGTGTCCCGATGTCGCGGAGTTCGTTGACGCTCGGTGATCTCTCCCGAGGATTGTAATCGCCTTTTGCCAGTGCTGGCAGAATACGGGCGGCTTCATTGGCGTAACCGGGACTCACCATCCCATTCATCAGCAGTGCATCACCCTCTTTGGGTACGCCTGTCCCTGCCGCCCGCGAGAAATCCGTATCGCTGTCGTCGAGGTCGACGGGTGCCCGGTTCAGCAGTACAGCGTGGGGGAATCCATTTTTGAACATTGCCCAGACACCCGACTCACAAAGCCCGGAGTCCGTGATTTCGCTTCTGCCGCGCATGAACTCCAGCACCTTCTGTTGCATCGCTCCCATATCCTGTGCTGGGAGAGAATTGATGAAGCCGGAAATCGCCGATTGCGCATCAAAATGAGCGTCCGGCGAAAGGTCGTTCGAGTCGCCGCCAGCGTCATTTCCGCCCCCGCCATCGTTAGTGCCACTACCACCGCAGCCTGTGAGCGTCATGGCGAGTGCCCCGCCAGATAAGAGACTTAAAAACCACCGTCGCGAAAGTTCCTGAGATTCGGTCATTGCCATTTGCTCCTCGATGATGAAAAACACCATGTTGGAGTCATTCTGTCCGACCATCGTTTACAAATCGTAAACGTTCGGGCAGGGAAATTACGACGTTGGGAATCGGTCCCGTGTAGTTTAGTTATCCCGTGAGTGTGCCGAGTGCGAACTCCGTGGCTTCGGTCATGGTCATGGCTTCGCCGCGCACGAATGCCTTTTGGAACATCGCCTCGCTCAATGCGGAGCGTATCGCCGCTTCGGCGTCGCTGATTGTTGCGTGAGGGAGCGGACTGCCCATCTTTTTTCCGAGAGCGACTTGAGCACCGAGCAGGGTCGCGGCACGATCCGATGCGCCCGTAGCATGGGCGAGAAGGGCGAAGCCGTTGATACTCTCCAAAATACCGTGTTGCATACCAAGTTCGATACGCAACATGAGTGCCTCCGACTGCAGTGACAGGGCACGGTCGTACTTGCCTTGCTCGGTGGCGAGAGCTCCGAGATTGGCAAGCGCGGAAATGACGCCCGCACGGTCTTTCAACTCCCGCTTAATCGCCAGGCTTTCGGTGAACTGGCATTCCGCCGCGCTGAGTTGACCCGCCTGTATAAGCACCAGAGCGAGACCGTTCAGACCGAAAGCAAGACTTTGTTGATTGTTCGCGTCCCGGGCGAGCCGGATCGCCGCCTCCAAAACGGCGCGGGCACCGTCTAAATCGCCACGCCGTCTACGGACGATACCGAGATTATTCAATGCCGCGCATTCGCCGGTACGATTCCCGAGAGCGACGAAAAACGCGCGGGCTTCCGTGAACGAATCTTCCGCCTCCGCCAGTCGGTCCAGACGCATGAGCGTCAGTGCGCGGTTATTCCGGGCTTTGGCGGCAACGGAAGCATCCTGCGCGGTGCGCACCGCTTCGTCTTGCGCCGACAATGCGGCATCGTGATCGCCTTGTGCGTAAGCGAGCGCACCCAACGCGCTTAACGCCTTCGCCCGGTCATCGTCCGAGCGGGATGATTCCGCCAGAGCCGCCGCAATACGCTCGCGTCCTTCCGCGTAGTACCCCCGGATCTCCCAGAACTTCCAAAGCTCGGCGACCAGCCGAATCTTCTCCTCGCTATCGGCGTGTTCGAGAGCCGCACGGAAGTTGTCGTGATCCGCCTCTAATCGGTCCAAAGCCCGCGCCGCGTTTGTCCCCTCCATCTCGGCATGACGCTCCGCGGCGAAGGAACGGAAATATTCGCCATGGCGTTTGTGAAGAAATACCCGTTCCTCGGGCGTCAGGCGTTCTTTGGCGAATGTTCGCAGACTTTCCAGTAGCCGAAATCGGATAATGCCATCCTTCTCCTCAGCAACCAGTAACGACCGCTCGCGAAGCTGGGATAGGTATTCTGCGGCACCGATTTCTTCGCACACTTTTTCTGCCGCTTCGCATGTCCAGCCGCCCCGGAACACCGAAAGCCGTGCGAAAAACCGACGTTGCTCCGGCGTTAGAAGACGGTAGCTCCACTGGATCGCCGCGAATAAGGAGCGGTGGCGCGACGATTTGTCGGAATCGGACGACCAGAGAAAGGTGAATGGTTCCGCGAGTTTTGCTCGTATCTCGGCGATAGTGAAAACACCGGCTCTTGCAGCACACAGTTCGATTGCCAGCGGGATTCCTTCGAGATCGCGACACAGGTCTGCCGTACCTGGAGTGGGTAGGGTCTGGGCGCGGTCGCAGAATAGCGCGACGCTCGGCGCGATTTCTAACGAAGCGACCGTCTTCTGCCGTTCGCTGGCGATGCCGAGTCGCCGTCGTGACGTCACCAGGCAGGTCAGATTCCGAACGCGGTCGATCAGTGACGCAATCACCGGCGCACCCAGTGCGGCGATCTGCTCGAAGTTGTCCAGCACCAGCAAACAAGATGAGTCGCCGGTCAAGCGATTTATTATCTGACTGCGTGGGTCGTCGGTCGGACTGCGAGGAAGACCGAGCGCGTCGCGTATTGCGGGAAGAAGACGCCCTGCCTCGCGAATATCGGCGAGCGGGACCAACCAAACGCCACCTGGGAAAATCGCGGCATGACGCCGGGCGGCGGTCAGGGCGAGTCGTGTCTTCCCGACACCGCCCGGACCCATCAGGGTGACCACGCGGTTTTCGGTGAGTAGTGTTCCCATATGCTCTATCTCGTCTTCGCGCCCGAAGAAACGATTCGGTTCTTCTTGAAACGAGACATAAGGAACAGGCTGTATCGCGTCGGTTTTCTGGCGAACGATCTCGAAAGACGCCTCCAATCGCTCTCGTTCCGCCACGATCCAATCGTCCCAAAAACCCGGTAGCAGTTCGCCTCGATACAGTTGCGCGGCATCCGTCCAACGTT
>JACMIS010000698.1 GCA_014381035.1 Armatimonadota bacterium | reverse complement strand
GATTGCTGACAAGATGCCGGGCAAGGGGATGGGTAGTGACGGTGATTTTTGGGTTCATGGTATGCACACCTAATTCCCGCTGAAAGGGTCGCATTCCTTCCACGCTACGGAGTGACCTTTCGCAAATCCTCCGATTCGAGCCAGAGCGTGTGGTAGCAATAATTCGGGGCTTGCGTACCGTCCTCGTAGACGTTGATTTCGACCTGCCCCCATTTGTCGAAGCCATCGACGCGATAAACGTTCCCGACGCACCGCCGGACAAGTGCGACACTATCGGCGAACTCCGGCTTCCCGATGCTGGATTCCCAGCAACGTGGGAAGCGTACCAATCGCACGCTGTCATTGACCGCAAGGTTCGTTTCGCCGTCCGCAGTCATTAGTGTCATAGGCTCGGTACCGGTGCAGATTCCCATGCTGTCAGTCTACCGTTTCCTTTTCGGTCGCCGTCGGGTATCGCAGAACAAGCATTGCTCGTTTCTGTGTCAGTTTCGCGTGGACATTTCCGGGAAGATTTACTGCGCCCGTCCGCGTCCGAATCATTTCCTCAACGGCGTCCACAAATGCCGCCGTGGTCGCTTCCTCCCGTTCGACCGGCTTATCGTCGGGATAGATGTTTCGTATGGCGGTGAGAAGCACACGACGCGTCAGTGCCGGGTGGGCGTCTTCAAGCACCGCGACGGACAGCGAGATTGTTTCGCCGGGCTTATACTCCGTTACTCCCCGTTCCCATAATTCCTTCGCTTGGACGGCGATGTACTCACTGTCGGTGCGGGCGTTGTCGGCGAGTCGGCGCAACGCATCAACGAGGCGCGGGTTAAACTCGCGGGCGATCTCGGGCATGCGTTGCCGCAAGCGAGAACGAACATACTTAGTGCCGCTATTCGACGGGTCCTGCCGGGGCGTGACGCCCTTTTCGGCACAGAACGCTTCCACCTGCGCACGGGTCACGTTGAGAAGCGGACGGATAATGTGCAGTCCTGCCGACAGTTCCCGCGTCGGCGGGATTCCGGCAAGTCCGTCCACGCTGGTTCCGCGCAAAACACGCCCAAGTACTGTTTCCGCCTGATCATCCGCTGTGTGCGCGACCGCGAGACAGTTCGCCCCCCATTCGTTCGCGGTGTCCGTTAAAAATGCATAGCGGTCGGCACGGGCGGCGGCTTGCGGAGACCGTCCGGCGGGCGTGACTTTGCCCAGACAGATCGCGAGCGGTATAGCGAGCTGTGCGCACAATCCCGCGCAAAACGACGCATCTTCGTCGGCGTCCGCACCGCGCAAGCCGTGATGGAAATGCGCCGCGCCGATCAGCGCGTCAGGCAGTGCATGATGGAGTGCCAGCAAGAGCGAAGTGGAGTCGGGACCACCGGACAGCGCGACTAAAATCCGTGCCGGGGCGTCGACAAGAAAGAGGGAAGTTTGCGCATTAGCCGCGGCACCGACGGACTGCGCGAAATCGAACGGTTGACGTTTCAAAGCAAGCGTAGCATACCGCGAAATGGCTACCGTGTCCGGTAAACGGCAAGGTAGAGATAGCCTTGAGTATCCGTGGCAATGAAACCGCCGACATTGTTTTCAAACGCAATGGCTTTTGCCCTCGCGTTTCCCGGCACACCATGCTTCGCGGCGACACCATAGCACGGGGCAAGATCTTGCGGGGCGACGTTCGCGGGATTGACCCGGTACCAGTCGGGGGTGCCGCACTTTTTCGTGGAGTCAAATTCCTTCCCGCCGTCCGTATTCGGGATGCTTCGCCACTGGGTGTCGCTTGCCGCGTTCAGATCCGATGAGCCGCGTGCTTTGAAAAAAACGACATCGCCGTACACATTGTGCGCGGTACCCCCCCACGCATCAAACGACAAAAAAGCGAACGGATGCGGAGCCATCGCCGGGGGCAGTTTCGCCCAGATCCGGGCAATCGTCCAGATGCGATGCAGATAGATGGCACGAACCGTGGTGGCTAAAAAGAAAAGAAACAGAACAGTTCCGGCGATACGCCCCCATTTCACGGAGCGGAAGCCGTTTCCGTCGGCTTCACCGGGTCCCGTGTCAGTCCCAGAAAAGCGAAACACATTTCGTCCGTGGTCTCCTCGCCGAAACGCACTTCCTTCGGGGGTTGCGACGGCTGGAACGGGTTGTCCGCCGTGTTATCGTACCGGGCGAGTAATTCGAGCCGGGTTCCTTTGGGTAGTTTGACCGGTTTGATATACCGGTAGGTCATTTGCCAGTTGAATTCCCAGTCACGAATCTGAATCAGCGGGATAATTCCCCCGGACGGCGTTTTCGCAGTCACCGTCATCTCTTTGCCGAGATAATGCATATGCGGCAGTATCTGATGCACGGTGGCGTCATAGGGCAAAATCATCGCCGCCCGAACAACATTATCCGCGACATTAGGACGTAACAGAAGAAGCGGATTGCCGAGAGTTGCCACGCGCAAAATCTCGGTAATCTTTTCCTCCGGCTTGGCAAGGTGCAACGCAACGCGCGGCAAGTCGGTTTCCGGTTTGCCGGATTTATGGTAATGCACCTGCAATACGAGGCGTGCTCCCTTGGGCACTTTGACTGCCATACCGTCGCGCAACCGCGCCACGTTCATTCCCGGTGCCCAACCCGCGCCCCAGTCCCAACTATTGACACCGGAACCGGCACCGGACACTGCCCAGCCCGGCTGACCGTCCGGTGATTTTCCTTCTTTTTCCGCGCACGTCGCCCCGGTCAGGTCAATGAACATGATCATGTGATGCACCACGGCGCGGTTCCCCGGCAGAAACTCCATCGCCTTGACGTAGGAATCCTCGGTGAATGGTTCTCCGACCACGAAATCGCGATATACGTCGCCGCCGTCCGCATCCAGTCGGTACGGCGCAGTCGGTTGCAGGACGCGATCCGGCGTCCCCAACTCCCACTCGGTCTTGCGGGGCGCGGGCGGTTTCGGGGCGGTTTTCAGATCGCCGGAGGCGGCACCACTATCATGCCACGCGGAAAGCGTTTTTATCTCGCCGTCCGACAGAACACGCGCATCGGCGAACGGTCCGCCAAAATGCGGGTCGGCTTTGAAAGGAGGCATTTTGCGCGACGCAGTATACGATTTAATAGCCGCTGACCATGTCTTCGCCGATTTATACGAATCGAGCGGAAACGGTCCGGCGTCGCCGTCCCGGTGACAGGATACACAGTTTTTGTTGAGAATCGGGGCGACATCGCGGGCGAATGTGACCGCAACGGCTGACGGCGTCTTCACAGTGGGAGTGGGATCAAGATCAATCGCGCAGCCGAACGCCTGTGTGCGCGGTTTCGCGACCGGTTTTCCGGCAAGTATGGCGTCAAGGGCAAGCCGTGCATCGCTTCGCGTGACCCGAGTCTTGTCCACGTTGTCGTCGACGCGCCCGATGTAGCGCACTTCGCCAGTCGCATCCGTGAGAATCGCCTGCGGGGTAGTCGTCGCGTGTAGTTGCTTTGCCAGGCTTGCATCCCGGTCACGTACCCGCACCACATTCTGCAAACCACGCTCCGTTGCCCATTCTCCGAAATCAACATCCGTAAACCCGGCACTGCCCCCGCTATAAACGAGTTTTACCACCACGCCTTTCGCCTGATAGTCGCGGGCAAGTTCGGCGAAGCGGGTCGCGTACCGGTTCGCGATGGGGCAATCGGGAGACACGAACAGATACAGATTCGCAACAGGGGCCGATTGCTTTTGCCAGAACGAGGAAACAGGTCTCGCGCTTCCCGCTATAAAGAGTG